>JABDNZ010000490.1 GCA_013043565.1 Gemmatimonadota bacterium
GCACAAAGACGATAAGGGTGGTGGCGGTGGCCGCCATGATGGGCAGAACGACCTGCTTGGCGCCGGCCTCGGCGGCTCGTAGGGGCGGTTCTCCCCCTTGCCACCTTCGATAGATGTTCTCCAGCACGACGATGGAGTTGTCGACGATGAGGCCGAACCCCATGGCCAATCCCATCAACGTGAGAAGGTTCAGGGAGAGGCCGCCGAAGTAGATCAGGTTGAGGGCGATGAGGACGGAGAAAGCGATGGTGGCAAAGACCACCCCGGCGGACCGGAACGTGCCCAGGAACACGAGCAGAACGGTGAAGATGACGAAGGCGGAAACAATGGCTCGATACCGGAGGTCGGTGAGCTGTTTCTTGATGTCTTCGCTTTCGTCCTGATCCAGGATGACCCGCGTGCCCATGGGCAACCTCGGCTCCAACTCAGCCATCCGGGCCTTCACCAGGTCGGCCACCCGTACGGTGTTGGCTCCCACCTCCTTCATCACGATGAACGCCACGGCGGGAGAACCGTCGATCCGGTAGTAGCTGTAGGCCTCCTCGTAGGTGTCTCTCACCACGGCGACATCGTCCACCCGGATCATTCGCCCGCCCGCCGAGGTGACGATGGCCTCCCGGATCTCCTGGACGGAGGTGGGCCGGTTCCGGATGGTGACGGCGTATTCCTGGTCGAAAGCCCTGACCGCCCCGGCCTCCCGGACCAAGTCCAGGTCGTTGATGCGCATGAAGACCAGGCCAGGGGTAAGCCCCAGCGCCGTCACCCGGTCCTCGTCCATCTCGATCTCGACTAGCCGGTCCCGACCGCCGTACACCCGGACCACGGCGACCCCGTCCAACTGACCCAACTCGGGCGCGATCTGGTCGTCCAGGAAGGTCCTGAGGGCTTCCAGCGTGAAAGGCCCGGTCAGGGTGTACCGGAGGAAGGCTCGCCCCGCCTGAGCCGAGAACTCCGGGGGGATATAAGGCTCCACCGTGACGGACCGGACCCCTGGGGGAAGGTCTTCCTCCAGCGTGGCCAGCCGCTCGCTCAGGTCCAGGCGAGCGAAGTCCATGTCCGTGCCCCGGGCGAACTCGACCTCGATGTTGGAGACCCCTGAACCCTGCTGTTCGTACGACTCGGAGGTGACCTTCTCCACCCCCCTCACCTGCTGAATGGTGGCTTCCATGGGGGAGGTGAGAAACGCTTCGATGGTCTCGGGGGAGGCCCCGGGCCAGGAGCCACGGACGCTCAGCCTCGGGAGCTGAGTGTCCGGCAGCAGCTCGATGGGGATGTTTCTCCACGCGGCGACCCCCAGGAGGGCCACGGCAAGGTAGGCCATGGCCACGGCTACGGGCCGCTTGATGGAGAGGCTGATCATCAGTCTGCTCCCTCGGCGGCGGTCTCTGCCCCCCTCGGGCCCTTGGCCATGGTCACCACGCCCCCTTTTAGCCCCTCCACCAGGGAGTAGACGACCGGCACGACGATCAGGGTGAGCAGGGTGGCCACGATGAGGCCACCGATGACGGCGATGGCCAGCGGTGCCCTGAGGTCGGCCCCGCGGCCTAAACCCATCGCCATGGGTGTCAGGCCCAGGACGGTAGTCACGGTTGTCATGATGATGGGCCGGAGTCTCACCCGCCCCGCCTCCAGGATTGCATCCCGGAGTACCATGCCCTGCCGTCGGGCTTGGTTGATGAAGTCCACCTTCACAATGGAGTCGTTCACCACGATCCCGACCAGAATCACCGCCCCGATGAGGCTCATCGTGTTGAGACCCTGGCCGGTGATCAGAAGGGCCACCACGGCTCCCACCACCGCCAACGGAACAGCCATCAGAATGGTGAAGGGATGCAGGAAGGATTCGAACTGGGCGGCCAGGATCATGTAGACCAGGAGAAGAGCCAGACCGAAGGCGAAGGCCAGATCCCGGAATGACCGGCGCATCTCCTCGTTCTCACCACCCACCTCCATTCGGATCTCCCGGTCCGGTGGGATCTCCCTCAGGACCTCCCGGACCCCTGCGATGGCCCCGTCCAACCCACCCGAAACCACGTCGGCATAAACCACCACGACGCGACCCTGGTCCTCCCGTCGGATCTCAGCTGGGGCGACAGCTTCCTGGATATCCACCAACTCCCTCAAAGGCACGCCCTGGACCCTCAGGTCCTCCAGTGTCTCTCTGGCGTACCGAAGCTCGTCGGGTAACCGGACGATGATGCCGATCTTCCGATCGAAGTCCACGAACTCCGTGGCTCTGTCGCCCCGCATGGCGTTTTCCAGGGACTCGGCGATGGTCCGGGGATCGATTCCATATCGGGCGGCGACCTCACTGAGGATCTCCACCTGGATCTCGGGCTGCCCCCGTTCCGTGCCCACCCTCACGTTCCCGATCTCCTCGATCCCGGCCAGGCGATCCCGAATCAACTCGGCCATGGGGAAGGTCCGGGCCAGGTCTTCCCCCCGGACACGGACCGCGATGTCGGCGTCCACGCCGCCCAGGATCTGTCCCAGCGCCGTAGCCTGCCCGGCTTCGAAGGTCAGGGCGCCCTGGGGGAAGTTCTCTTCCAAGGGCCGGACCCGTTCGAGGACGTCCTCGGTCCTGGCCCGGGGTCTGAGCCGAACCTGGAAGAGAGCGGTATTCACCCCCGACCCTTCCTCGCTCTCGGCGTAGGAGCGGACATCCTTCCCGATGCGCGAAAAGACCGCCTCCACACCCGGATCGGCCAGAAGGGTCGCCTCCACCTGGTCGGCCACCCCTACCGTGGCCGGCAGCGACGTGCCCTCCTCCAGCTCCATCCGAACCTCTAAGGACCCCTGGTCGACATCGGGCAGCAGGTCCCGGTCCAGACTCATGCCCAGCAGGACCGAGCCCAGGAGCGTGGCCCCGGCCATGGCCACCACCGATCCCCTGTTGTCCAAGGACCATTCCAGGGCTTCGTGGTATCGGACGGCAAAACGATCGAACCACAGGTCGAATCGGTCGATGAACGGGCCGAACGCGCCTCCCAGAAGACCTCCGAGCATCTCCCCCCAGAAGGACAGCAGCTGCTTCAGCGTGCTCCAGATGGCGCCCAGGAGGATGAACGGCGAGAGGGCGATCCAGCGGAGAGTCTTGAGCGCTGTGCCGAAGTAGGAGCCTTCCCCCCAGGTCCCGTCGCTCGGCGGAGCCTCCGCCACTGCCGGCTTCGCCCTCCCCCACCGGGCCGCCAACGCGGGCAGGAGGGTCAGGGCCACGATGAGGGACGCGATGAGTGAGAAGGCGACGGCGAGAGAGAGGGAGCCGAAGAGTTCTCCGGCCACCCCTTCTACATAGACGATGGGGCCAAAGACGCTGATGGTCGTGAGGGTGGAGGCGGTGATGGCGCGCTGGACCTCTTCGGCGCCCACGGCGGCGGACTGGATGGTGTCCATCCCGCCTTCCTTCCTGTGGCGAAAGATGTTCTCCAGGACGACAATGGAGTTGTCCACCAACATCCCGACCCCCAGGGCCAGCCCCCCCAGGCTCATGATGTTGAGGGAGATCCCTGCCGCCTCCATGAGGGCGAAGGTCCCCACTACCGAGATGGGGATGGCCAGCGCGATGGCCACCGGATATCGAGGGTCCCTCAGAAAGAGGAAGAGAACCAGAAAGGCCAGAATCCCCCCGAACACCAATGCCTGGACGACATTGGAAATGGAGTCGGCGATGAAGCCGGCCTGGCTCGACGCGATCTCCAGGGCGAAGTCCGGGTATTCCTCTCTCAACTGTTGGAGAGTCTCCTCGACGTCCTCGGCTACCTGGACGGTATTGGCTCCCGATTCCTTGAACACCAGGACCCCGACGGACTCTTCGCCGTTGTAGCGTGCGATGGATTCCCGCTCGGCGAACCCGTCCACCACTTGGCCGATGTCCTGAAGTCGAATCAGGCGGAAGGCCCCTTCCTCACCCGCCGCCGTCCCCGTGGCTCGCTGGCGACCCACCACCACGTCCCCGATCTCTTCCACGGTCTGGAACTCGCCCAGGGTCCGGAGCGGATACCGGTACCGGCCTCGAAGGATGGTGCCCCCTGGGGCGCTGATGTTGGCCCGGGCCAGGGCGTTGGCCACCTCGGCGAAGGTGAGGCCGTAGGAGTCCATGAGGCGGGGATCCACTTCCACCTGGATCTCCCGGTCCAGTCCGCCGGTCACGGCCGCTTCCGCCACACCGTCCAGCTGCTCCAGGCGGCGGCGAAAAACCGACTCGGCCGCCTCCTTGGTCGCCCACAGGTCCGCTCCTCCGGCCACGGCTATGGCCAGGATCGGTTCCGACTCCGGGTCGACCCTGAGGATCCTGGGACGGCTGGCGGTCTCCGGGAGGCTTTCCCGGATATTGTCCAGCCGTTCCCGGACATTCAGCATGGCGAAGTCCATGTCCGTGCCCCAGCCGAACCTCAGTGTCACCAGGCTTACACCTTCCCGGGAGACCGACGTCACCCTCTCCACCCCCGGAACCGCGGCGCTCTGAGCCTCCACCCGCTCGGTGATGAGTCGTTCCACTTCGGCGGGGGCCACGTCGGGGTACGACGTGTAGACCACGAGACGGGGATAGCTGACGTCCGGAAGGAGATCGATGGGCAGACGGACGAAGGAGATGATGCCCAGGAGGATCACGGCCAGGAAGAGCATGGCCACGGCCACGGGCCGTCGCGTAGACGTCGAAGGGATGGACATACCTACCTCAGCTCCTCGCCGACGATCTCCTCCAGGTTCGCCAGTGCCTGTTCCAGTGCGAACAGCTGGTTGATCACGGCCCTTTCAGCCTGGGAAGCGGCATCGATGTCCTGCTGGAGCTCCGCGAAGGTCCGAGATCCGAGTCGGAACTGCTCCCGCCCCAGCCTCAGTCGTTCCTGGGCGATTTCCCGGGAGGTCACCGTAATCACATAACTCTGGTGCGCCGTCTCGACCGCGATAAGCCGGGATTGGACCTCTTCGTCCACGATCATCCTGGCTTCTCTCAGGGTCTCCTCTTGGTTTACGAGAGCCACCTCGGACTGAACGATGCGGGCCTTGTTCGTGAAGCCTTCGAAGACAGGAATTGTGATTCCGAACCCGGCGCTCCCGGAACGGGACCGATCCGGGAATGGCTCAGCGAAAGCCCCCATCTGATCGCCGAATGTGCTCTGGTTGGCGCTGAACGAGATGGTCAACCCAGGCCAATGGCTCCGACGGGCACTCTGGGCTTCGGCTCGCCTCACCTCCAGGCTTGCTTCCTGTTCGACCAGAGTCGGATTCGAAGAAAACGCCACCGAGGCCAGGGCCTCGGGGTTCAAAGAGCTGGGATCGAATGCCTCGGGAAGGAGCTCCGAAACCTGGAAACTCGTCAGGTCGGGATCGCCCACCACGGTCCTCAACCTGAGTAGGGCCTGATCGAGACGTCCCTCGGCCTCCCTGATTAGTTGCTCCTGGCGTTGGACCTCCAATTCAGCGGTGAGGACATCGACTCTGCTGGCTCCTGCCAGCTCGAACATCCGTTGGGTGGTCTCGAGATCCAACTGCCTGCTGTCCAGGAGCGACGCTTCCACCGCCAAAAGGGCAGCTTGGTTCTGCGCGGCCCGATAGGCCCGAATGACGTCGGCCCGGAGGGTCCGTGACTGGGAGGTGACCGTCGCTTCCCGGGAACGGGCCAGGGCCCGCTGGACTTCCATATCACGGGACCGTGCACCCCACTGGAAGAGGGTCAGGCTGGCGTTGACCGATTGCCGGGTGCTGCTGGTGGTCCGCCATTCCGTGACCGGGTTCTCCACCGGATTCCCGAACTCGTCAAAAGCGATGAGCTGCCGATTGAGACCGACGCCGGTGCTCGAGGAGACGTTGAGCCTCGGGAGGTAGGCACCCCAGGCCTGCTGATGCCCTATATCGCTCAACTCCAGGTTGTTGATCGTGCGGCGGTAGTTCGGGTTGAACTCCACCGCCCGCTCCAGCGCATCGTCCAGGGAGAGCACGGTGGCTTCCTGGGCCGCCAGCTGCTGTGGGACCATTGCACCACAAAGAACCGCGGCACCCGCCGCGACCGTTCCGACAACCCCTGAGAGTGGGAGGAGGAGTGAGAGGAAGGCACGGCCCCTTGCCGTCCTCCGGCCTCGGCCAGCCGTCATCGGATTCCTCCCAACGATCCACCCTCGATGGACTCCACCAGCTGTACCGACGCGTCGTGCTGGATATAGAAATGATTGTCGACCAATACGATCTCCCCCGGCTCTACCATGGAGGTCTCGTCGTTGGGGAGGATCTCGATGAGCTCGTCCCCTACCCTGCCCGTGGTGACATACCGCCATTTCGCCCGTCCGTCCTCGAACACGAAGAGCATCTCCCGGCGGTCCTTCTCCAGAATGGCGCTCCTGGGCACGAGGATCCGATCGGGGAAGGACTGGGCGTCCAGGGAGACCCGGGCATACATCCCGGGCTTGATCCGGCCACCCGGATTGGAGAGGAGAAGGGTGACCCGGGCAGTCCGGAACTCCGGGTCCACCAATGGGTTGATGGTGGAGACCCGCCCGCTGAAGGTTTCGCCTGGGAAAGCGGCGAAGGTCACCGTGGCCCTTCGGCCTTCGGTCAGATACCCGATCTCTTTCTCCAGCACCTGGACCTCCACTTTGATGGGGTCCAGGTCCACGACGGTCATGAGTTCCGTCCCTGGGCCGACATATTGGCCCTCCACCACTCTCAGGTCTGCCACCCTCCCCGGGAACGGAGCCGTGACGGAGGTCTGCTCGAAGTTCAGCGTGGCCTCCTCCAGGGCGACCTCGGCCTGAGCGAGCCCGCTTCGGGCTCGACTCAAACGGGCCCGTTCCGCCCGGACCGCAGGATCGGTGATTTCATCGTCGAAGAAGATCATCTCCTCGTACCTGGCCTGGGCGCTCACGTGATCGGCCCGGGCCCTGGAGAGGGCCAGCCCGTATTCCGTCGTGTCCACCTGGAGGAGAAGCCCCCCTTCGGCCACGCCCCTGTTCTCCCGAACCAGGATCTCCTTCACGATGCCGTCCACCTGGGAGTTGATGGCCGTTCGGCGGATCGCCTCGGCCTGCCCCGCCGCCGACACGGTGATCCAGAGAGTGTCCTGCACCACCTCCGCTCCCACGACCGGTTGGGGAACGTCGGTGGCGAACTGCTGTTGGGCGGATTCGGGGAGGGCGGCTGCCGCGTCTTCGGTGGAGCCGCCTGAATCGGTTTCGTCCGCGTCGGAGCGGAGGCGGTAATACATGCCCCCTCCCAGGACGCCGACGATGATCACGAAGGTGAGGAATCCGAGAGCCTGCCTGGAAAGCGCCATGCTGTCCTGCCGGGCCAAATGTGGTCGGTTCTGTCGGGGGCCGACCGGTTGCAGGACGGCCCTTGGTAAGACGTACGGAATCAAGGGAGCGTTGCTTCATGGCCCCGACCCGTCATCTAGGCCGGGCGGAAGGTAGGAAGGGGCCGGGAAGCCGGTCAATGGAAAAGTGGGACAGGGTTATAAATGTGACAGATTGCCCCACTTCCGTATTGTGTCATATTACATGCTTGGCGTCCGACCGAGCACCCGGTTTTCGCCACACACGTCGGCCCAAACGACCATGGACCCATCCAAACCTGAACGAACAGAAGAGCTTGCGGCTCTCTACGGGATCGGGAGCGCCATCCTCAGCACTTTGGATGTCGAAGCCGTCCTTCAGCGGGTTTGTGACAACGCCCAGCGGCTCCTGAACGCCGACGGCGCCATGGTCACGGAGTACCATGAAGAATCCGGTGAGTTTTTCCTCCACACCTGTTCCGGCAGTTTCGTCCCCGCCCTACACCACACCTTCCCTGCTGAAAAAAGCCTGAGCGCCAGGGCCCTTTCACACGGGGAGGCGGTAGTCGACAACGACGTGCCCCATGGGCACGCCGGGGCCATCGCCGCGAAACTCCCGGTTCCCATCGACCGAGCCCTCATCGCCCTCCTGAACGGCCGGGAAGGAATCCTGGGCACCCTGGTCTGTACCGCTTCCAAGGAGCGCGACCCGTTCACCGAGGCCGATGCACAGCTCCTGACGGCTTTTGCCACCCAGGCGGCGTTGGCGGTGGAAAACGCCCGTTACTACCAGACTGAGAAGACACGGGCCCAGGAGCTGGAGCTCCTTCGAAGGCAGAGGGAAGAGCAGATCCAGCGGCTTCACGACCTCCATGCAGCCGGCCTGGCCGTCACCTCGGACCTTGACCTGGACGAGCTCCTGCATCGTGTGGCCCAGGAGGCGAGGAAGCTGACCCGGGCGGAGTACGGGGCCCTGGGAATTCTGGATGACGAGAAGAGCGAGCTGGCTCAGTTCATCACCTCCGGAATGCCGGGGGAGGAGGTCGCCGAGATGGGGCCTCTGCCCCAGGGGCATGGTCTCCTGGGAGCGGTCATCAGGGAGGATACGACCATCCGCCTGTCCTGGGCCCAGGAGGACAAGCGCTCGTCGGCGGTACCCGAAGGCCATCCGGCCCCCACGTCTTTCTTGGGAGTGCCGGTGAGGGTCAGGGGCGAGGCCATCGGGAACCTGTACCTCATCAATAAGGCCGAGGGCCTGGCTTTCACCGAGCAGGACGAGACCATCGTCAAGATGCTCGCGGCCCAGGCAGCGGTGGCCATTGAAAACGCCCGCCTTTTTGCCGAGAGCGAGAGGCTCCTGGCCGAGCTGGAGGCTGCCCACCGGGCCCGGAATCGACTCCACGCCTACGTCAACCACGACCTCCGAAACGCCCTTCACGGGGTTTCCCTCTGGGCCGAGCGCCTGGAGCAGGGAGCCTCGGCCACCGGGGACTCCTTCGATCCGGAAGAGGTGAGTGAGATCGCCCGGAAGATCCTCCGAGGCGGAACCCACGCCCTCCGACTGGTCCGTGACGTCCTGGACCTCGCCCGCCTGGAGGAGGGTCGCCTCCAGACGTGGCCTCGGCGGGTCGTGATCAACGACCTGGTGGAAGCGGCCATGGATGCCATCGCTCCTGAGGCGGATCGCCGGGGAGTCGAAGTGGTCTTCCAGGAACCAGAAACGCGCATGGAGCTGGTGGCGGACCCGGACCGGGTCCTTCAGATCACTCTGAACCTCCTGAGCAACGCGGTGAAGTTCTCCCCCTCGAATGGCACCGTCTCCCTTGGAGCCAGCGCGGGCGACGGCGTGGGGACGCCACTCATGCAACCGGAGGGTGGTTGGGTGGCCATCTGGGTGAAGGACGAGGGCCCCGGGATCGCTCCGGAGGATCTCGAGCGGGCTTGGGGTGAGTTCCAGCAGGTCAGCCCCGATGAATCCGGGGATGGGAGTGGAATCGGCCTGGCCCTTTCCCGGCAGATGGCCGAGCACATGGGCGGTACTCTCACAGTGGAGACAGCCGTTGGGCAGGGGTCCCGCTTCACTCTCTGGATGCCCGCGGGCATGGAGAAAGAAGAGCGGAACGGCTGGATAGGTTAAAGCGGCTACCGCCGCCCATCAGTCCTGAAGCACCTGATGGTCGGCGAGTAGGCCGTCCTCCCGATACTTCTTCAGTTTCCGATACAAAGTCCGCCGGTTGATCCCCAGAATCTGAGCCGCCTCACCCTGATGCCAGTGGGTTTCCTCGAGGCATTCCAGGATGTACTCCCTCTCGAGGCGTTCCAGGTCCCACCGTTCGGCCCGAGACCGGGAAAGGGTATCCCGCTCCGGCCTTCGCCCAAGGGCTTGAGGAGGATCGAAGGGGATGGACTTGGCGCCGGCATGCATGATCACGGCCCGCTCGATGAAGTTCTCGAGCTCCCTCACGTTCCCAGGCCAGTCGTACGCCATCATTCGAGAGAGGGTTTCGGGCGGAATCTCAGGCGGCTCAACCCCGTTCTCCTCGGCGAAGCGGAGGCGGAAGTAGTTGGCCAGGACGGGAATGTCCTCTCGCCGGCTCCTCAGGTCCGGGACTTCCACCGGGAACACGTTCAGCCGGTAGAAGAGATCTTCCCGGAAATCTCCGTCATCCACCAACTCGGCGAGGTTGCGGTTGGTCGCGGCAATAAGCCGGAAGTCCACCGGGATCATCTCCCTGCCCCCCACCCTCTTCACCTTCCGCTCTTGGAGGACCCGCAGGAGTTTCACCTGGATGGTCGCCGAAACGGTGCTGATCTCATCCAGGAACAGCGTGCCCCCAGCTGCCTCCTCGAACAGACCCCTCTTGCTCTGGATGGCTCCCGTGAAGGATCCCTTCATGTGCCCGAAGAGCTCAGACTCGAGCAGGGTTTCAGGCAGGGCCGAGCAGTTGATGGCGACAAAGGGGCGCCGGGCCCGATCCGACAGGTCATGGATACCCCGGGCGACCAGTTCCTTCCCGGTACCCGTCTCACCCGTCACGAGGACGGTGGCTCGGGTCGGGGACACTCTCTCCATGAGATCGAACAGGCGCTGCATTGGAGGGGACCGGCCCACCATCTTGTTGCCCGGCGCCTGCTCGCCGGCCTTTCGCCGGAGTTGAGCGACTTCCCTCCGGAGGTCTGCCTCTTCCCGAGCCCGTTTAAGGGTCAGGAGCAGTTCTTCGGTTCGGAACGGCTTGTTGATGTAGTCATAGGCCCCAAGGCGCATGGCTTCGACCGCCGTGTCCACCGTGCCGAAGGCGGTCATGACGATGAATTGGGCGTCGGTCTGGGTGGCTGGAGCCGCCGAAAGGACATTCAGACCGTGCATGCCCGGTAGGTTGAGATCCAGAAGAACGAGGTCGTAGAGGTTGTTGTCCAGAGCCTTGAGTCCCTCTTCTCCGGTTTCCACAGCGTCGACCCGATACCCTTCTTCGGTTAGGACCTTGAGAAGGATATCCCGCACGATTTCTTCGTCCTCTACAACCAGGACGCGGGGGTTCACATCACTGCTTTGAATCACCAGAGCCGGTTCGTCAGTCATCGTCCGCAATTTCCAGATAAACGCTGAGGGTGGCGCCACCCATTTCATTCGGAGAGCTCACCTTGAGCCCGCCCCGCTGCTCCACCAGGAGTTGCCTGGTCAGGAATAGGCCCATTCCCGTGCCACCCGTCGTGGAAACGAACGGGAGGAGGATTCGGGAGAGGTCTTCCTGGGGAATCCCCGGGCCAGAGTCTTCTACATGAAGGTACACACGATCGGTATTCACTTCCGATCGGAGTCGGACCTTCCGATCACCCGACCAGTCCTGGAGGGCGGTCCTGGCGTTGAGAAGCAGGTTCACCAAAGCCTGAAGGAGGTGATTCCTGTCCGCAATGGCGAGGACCGGTCCTTCTCCCAACTCCGAACTGCATTGAATACCCCGCTCCAGAAAGGACGTCTCCAGAAGCTCGCATGCGGCCTGGGCGATGTCGTGGAGGTCCACCGGACCCAACTGGGAACGGCCTGGATCCGCTAAGGCGATGAGCTGTCGGGTAAGACGTGTGATCCGTTCGGTTTGGTCGAGGACCTGCTGGAGGGTCTTCTTCTCGTGTTCCCGTTCGGACCCACACCCGTCAAGGAGATGGTCCACGGCAACCTGGATCGAGGTATTCGGACCACCGATTTCCTGGGCAACGGTGGCGGCGAGCTGCCCTACGGCCGCCATCTGCTCCGCCTCCACCATGCTGCGGAGCCAATCCGGGTCCAGCTCCTGGATGGGCAGATAAACCCCCCACAGTCCGTCGGCCAGATCTCTGACCTCCGAACTGGGAGTATCGACTGGCTTGCTGGCCTGGACGGCAGGCTGAAGCTGGGCCGGGAGGTCCCAGAGAGTCCGGGGGTTCTCCACCCCCATCCGGGCCAGGGCCTCCTGGGCCGGACTATTGGCATAAACGATCCGCTGGTCCCGATCCAGGAGCACCACTGCCCGGACCTCCTGGTCTAGCGGACAAGCCGGGACCGCAGCGGCGGATCCTGGCTCCACATCACTTCTCACAATCCTACTCCTCTACAAACGCCTTCAGGAGGTCGAAGGCGGTCACGATTCCCAGCAATTGTTCGTCTTCCACCACCAGAGCACGATGGATCCTCCCTTTGAGCATGAACTTCCCTGCATCGCGCACTGTGTCCTTCGGCTTCACCGTAAAGGCCGCTCTGGTCATGATGTCCGAGACCGTGTACCCGTCAAAAACGCCTTCCGGCAGCGCGTCGGACTGGGTCTCGGTGGGATACCGCCAGTCCAGGGCGTCCATATAGAAGGACGCCATGGACTCTTCCGGGTACTCTTCATTGGGGAGAACCAACGGCTCAAACACCAGCTCGGCCGCGTTCAACTCCTTTTCCCCTGCCCCGAGGCGGACCAGATCGGTGGTGGATACCACCCCCACGATATCGCCGGCTCCCGTTACCACGGGGACGCCGCTGATCTGGGCGCTGACGAGCCTCTTCAACAGGGTCCGGACCGGTGTTTCCGGCGTCACCGTCACGACCTCCCGCTGCATCACATCTTCCACCAAGCGGCCCATGATCCTCTCCCTAGCAAAAATGAAGAATTCACCCGGACCTCATAACGAGATCCGTGCCGCCGGGTGGCGGAGGCCCAACGCAGGAAAGAGAGGGCTTTAAGTGGTTGGTAATAAGGGGCTTACTAGTAGATCGACAGGGGAGGAGGCACTCTTGGGAGTGCGGATTGGGTAGGTCGTATTGTCACATCGGCAGAGGAGCGAGGACGGAATGGCCCATTCGGGTCCAGAAGTCCCAACCTGCAGCTACCCTCCTCCGTACCGCTTCCGTACGTATTCCTCCAGAATCCCCTTGAACTCCTCTACCAGACCGTCCCCCTTGAGGGTGGTGAAGTGCTCCCCGTCCACAAAAACCGGAGCTTTGGGTTCTTCGAACGTGCCCGGAAGGGAAATCCCGATGTTGGCATGCTTCGATTCACCGGGACCGTTCACCACACACCCCATCACCGCCACGTCCAACTCCTCGACTCCCGGAAAGGCTTCACGCCAGGTGGGCATCTGGGCCCTGATAAACTGCTGGATCTCTTTAGCCATCTCCTGGAAGAACGTGCTCGTGGTTCGGCCGCAGCCGGGGCAGGCCGTCACCTGGGGCTCGAAGCTCCGCAAGCCGAGTGACTGGAGGATCTGCTGGGCCACCCGGACTTCCTCGGTCCGGTCGCCGCCCGGCTCCGGCGTCAACGAAACCCGGATGGTATCCCCGACTCCCTCCAGGAGAAGAGGAGCCAAGCCAGCGGTCGAGGCGACGATACCCTTCGCCCCCATGCCCGCCTCTGTAAGGCCCAGGTGGAAAGGGTAGTCGCTGAGGGGCGCCATCTGCCGGTAGACCGCCACCAACTCCTGTACGTTGGAGACTTTCCCGGAAATGACGATGGCATCATGGGGAAGGCCGGTGTCCTCGGCCAATGCAGCAGACCGCATGGCGCTTTCCACCATGGCATCTCGCAGAACCTCTCCGGCATCCTTCGGTGCTGGGCTGGCGGCGTTCTTGTCCATGAGGTCAGTGAGGAGACGCTGGTCCAACGAGCCCCAATTCACCCCGATCCGAACCGGCTTGCCATTTGCCGCAGCCACGTTGACGATGGCCTGGAAGTTCTCGTCCCGCCGGGTCGAGCCGACGTTGCCGGGGTTGATGCGGTATTTGGCGAGGGCCCGGGCCGTGTCGGGAAACTTGGTGAGGAGGAGATGCCCGTTGTAGTGGAAATCACCGATGATGGGCGTTTCGTCTCCCCGGTCTCTGAGTCGAGCCACGATCTCCGGCACGGCTTTCGCGGCCGGCTCGTTGTTGACCGTGACCCGGACGAGCTCGCTCCCGGCCTTTGCCAGAGCAAGGACCTGCTCCACGGTTCTTTCCACATCGGCGGTGTCGGTGTTGGTCATAGACTGGACCACGATCGGGTTGGTTCCGCCGATCAAGACTCCACCGACGTCGACCTCCACCGTTTCCCTCCGGTTGCCGAAACTCACCCTACTCCCCCTCGCTGAGCTTCTCGAGCAAATGGAGGAGACCGAGAGTGGGGTCTGTGAGGCGAACCGGGTGCAACACCTCGTGGTACTGCTTGAGGTGGGCCATGACAAAATCCGCCACTCTCTTGAGGGGAATTACGGTATACCCCTCGTTCATCTGGTCCTCTCCATCGCCGAATGCGGCAATCCTCACCCGGGACGGCACAGCCACGTTTCCGTCTCGGACCCAGGTCTCCCCTTTCGACTTGAGCTCCGATACGGCCTGGGCCAGTCGATCCTCGGGGCAGAACCCGAACCGGACCAAGGCCCGGTAGAGGGTGTCCTCGGAACGCATATGTGGATTCAGGCGGGGCCGACCCGCCTTGACTTCACCAATAATCAGATCCATAGCGTCCGAAGGAATATCCAACTCCGGATCCGGATCAAAATGAAGATCATCCAGAGGCCCGGGCCGACCTTGGGCGACAATATGGGAGGCTTGAGGGAAACGGAGGGCGAGGATATCGATGTCGGTCACCTCGAAGAAGAGTCCGTCGGAGCCCTTCTTGATGACGGGAACCTCCGTCGTGGCGAAATAGCCGTTGATCGTCAAGTAGGTTTTGACCAGAGAAACCGCTGAATTCAACGCCGGGCCTCCTTTCTCGGGACATAGGTCCTGGGATACAATACCTATCCTGGGATGGGGCCGGAACCCCGGGAAGAGAAGCGGGTTTTTCTGGGGTAACGATACCTTTTGAAACAGCGTTTTGAAAAACATCAAAACGCTCTACCTGGAGAAACCCATGTCAGAGGTAAAAATCACCATTAGCCTCGACGGCTCGCTGAAGGTCGAGGGCGGCGCCAAGCTACAGGACCACGAGGGAAACGAGATCCCAACGAGAGAAGGAATCCCTTTCTTCCTTTGCCGGTGCGGGGCATCCAAGAACAAGCCGTTTTGTGACGGATCCCACAAAAGAGTGGAGTTCGATGGTTCTTGAACCATCGAGTCGGACCTTCAGAAAACCAGGCGGTACCAATGAGTGAGCCCGTCGAGTCTTGGCGCGAACTCCTCGATCGCTACGAGGAGTTCAAAGAGGGTTGGTGGTGTTTCCGCGGGGACTGCAGCAATCCCGGTGCCCTGAAGACCAGCTTGGAACGGGCCGCCGTGGATCGGTGGGGGCGGGATTGGTCCGAGCTCCCCGAGATCGAAGAGGGACTTATGCGGCGGTTCGGCAGAGAGGCCCATCTTTACCTCCCCTCCGAGCCGGCCGAGGGCGACCGCATCGGGTGGCTCTCCCTCATGCGCCACCACGGCGCACCCACCCGACTCCTGGATTGGAGTTTCTCTTTCTTCGTGGCCGTCCACTTCGCCGTCCAACGGGCTGACCCGGATGCACCATCCTCCGTGTTCGCCATGGACCTGAAGAGAGTCAGGGAGAGGGTCGACGAGCTCGAGCACCTCCGAGAACTCCTGCGGCGGGACCCCAACGCCAAAGCCGAGGACACCGTGGAGGCGATTATCGATCATTCCCCTCGTGTGCCCCTGATATTCCCTCTTAATCCTTGGCGGATGAACCGGCGTTTGATATTACAGCAAAGCATCTTTCTGGTTCCCGGTGATATTACTCGGTCATTCATGGATAATCTTCGCGCCGTCGATGACCCCGATAATCTCTTGGTTGAGATCCCGCTCTCCAACGATAGACGATTCCTGGAGGAAGCCACTCGGGAGTTATTGTCCATGAATATGAGCTCCGCGACTCTATTCCCTGGCCTGGACGGCTTTGCCGAAAACCTCACTTCTCTCATCCCCTTCCCCTACCTACGGGCCGTGGATTCCGAGGTCGGTCTGGAGTAAGGCCCCTGGCCGTCGCCGAGGCTCCTCGGCCCCGGACCGTTCGGCCCCGATTCTCAACCACAAAAACCCTCTGAATCTGTCGGACCAGTCCCCCTTTCGAAAAAAAAGTCTTCTCAGAGAGCCTCTGAGTGCACCCAGTGAAGAACCGTTTGTTTCCATCTGGTAATCATTCGTTCCTCAGTCCCTCCAACGAGAAGGGTCCCCTGCCTCCCGGGGGGCGGGCATTTCTAGCCAAACGACAACCCTAAAGCCTTCAGAGCAGCGGGTTTTTACTCTTGTGTCACACGGGCGTTGCGGCGTCTGTACAGTCCCACGTACATTCGTCGTACAACACCATACGTTCCTGCTGTTTTCTCACACACTCGATTCTCTTACGGGTGTGGGTGAGGAGAGACAATCGTGACACCGGCTAACCCGGTCATTCCGGAAGCTAAACGATTGGAGCACTTGAGATTACACTATCTCGACGGAATCCCGCTGGCGGAGTTCCACAGGCTGCTCACGAAAACAGATGACTACCGGATCAGCTACGCGGGGGTGAGGAACTACCATACGACCCGAAAGGCCCCCGTGGACTATTACGCCCAGGTCAGTCGGGCCTTTGGCGTTCGCCTGGAGTGGCTTCTCTTCGGAGAGGGAGAGGTGACCCCGGCGGAGGCGGAGGCAAAAGAGGCCGGGGCGGAGCCTCCGGACTGGGTGGCAATGCTGCCACGGGCCGCTCCAACCGTATGGGACTCTACAGATCCGATTTCCCAGGCCGCTTTTCTGGATTGCATGAGGCGCCTCGACCTTGCCAGGCCGGGGAGCCAGCCTCTCTCCCTCGAGGAGCGGGAAAAGCTGGCCAGGGTGCTCGACACGCTGGTAGCTGGAACCCTATGGATCCTCCGAGGGGACAAGGTGGCCCCGAAGGACTGCGTACGATCCCTTCTTCTAGCTATCTCCCAGGGCCTTCCCGGTCCAAAAAAGGGAAGCACGTTCCGAGAGATCATGAAGAAGATGAAGATGAGCGACAGTTCATATTGATAGAAGACAAGCAATTCATATTTAATATCAGGAGCCGGCCCAGGGCTCGCGCTACTCGTGTTATTCAGCGGCGGTATATCACATAATCACCCCCCACCGTTTCTTCCTCACCTTTGGTTGACACCCCCCGCCGGACCCTTACTGTGTGTGGATATTCCAAAAACCGACAAGAGGGGGATGAAAATGCCTCGTGCGACCTTCAGTTCTGTGAGTGTGTTCGCTCTCGGGTTCCTGCTCGTTATCCCTTCACTTCGGGGCCAGGAGAAGGCCTCCGCCCTCGGGACGTACGATTTCTACCACTACTACGAGTACCAGGAGCTCACCAGTTTCCTCCGCGACATGCACGAGGCCTACCCCGAACTCACCACCCTGGAGTCCATGGCGGAAACCGACATGGGCCGCCAGGTCTGGCTCCTCACCATCAATAATCCCGCCACCGGTCCCGAGGCGGACAAACCCGGGATCTTCATTAACCAGATCCATGCTGGCGAGGTCATCGCGTCTACGTCGAACCTCTACAGCATCTGGTATCTATTGGAACACTACGGTAGGGATGAACTGATCACGGGCCTCGTCGACAACAATGTCTGGTACTGGGTCCCCCGCCTCGACATGGACGGGGCCGAAGCCTACCTGACGGGCCAGCCGGCCGGGGAGGACCCGAACGCTACGGACAATGACGGGGACTTCGCCTTCGACGAAGACCCGCCGGAGGACGTGGACGGGGATGGCCATATCGTACAGATGCGGAAGGTCGATCCGGACGGGGACTGGAAGCTGTCCGCTTCCGATCCCCGGATCATGGTCCGTAAGGCCCCCGACGAAATGAACGGTACCTTCTATACGCTCTACACCGAGGGTCTGGACAATGACGGGGACGGGGAAATCAATGAAGATGGGTTCTCCACCGGATTCCTATCCAACCGCAATTATCCGGGGAACTGGAGGCCTGACGCCGTCCAGGGTGGCGGGAAGATGTATCCCATGCAGGAGGGAGTCACCCTGGCAGAAGTGAAGTTCGTCGCCAGCCACCCAAATATTGCCATATATATCCAGAGCCACTGCTGTGGAAGGGTGATTCTCCGACCACCGACCACGGCCACCGACCGGGAGTTTCCCCAAACCCGGGACCTGGAGCTCTTCCGGGTGGCAGCCGCCAGGGCCCTGGATCGCTCGGGATGGAACCTCGCCACCTCGGTGTTCGAGTGGAGGTATCCACCCGGCACACCTGACCGGAAAGCGTCGCAGGTCTATAGGGACAAGGACGGGAAACTGCGGAACGCCCCCGCGGGGATGTTCGAGGAGGACGAGGAGGAGGACACCGGACTCTATGGGTTCCAGAACGAGTGGAAGGACTATCAGGGGGACCGCGGCTACTACGCCTGGGGCAGCTCCCTGGAGACCATGTACAACATGTTCGGCATCTTCGCTTTCGCGGATGAGCATTGGGCCCACCCGGATTACGACGGGAACGGAACCATCTCGGAACGGGAACGCCTTCGTTGGAACGACGAGGAGATGGATGGGGCCATGTACGTCGATTGGCATGCCTTCGATCATCCCACGCTGGGTGGGGTGGAGATCGGCGGATGGATTCGAACGAAGAACTCCCCGCCGGAAGGGCCGCTGGTCCAAGCCGAGTCAGAGATGGGAAATGCTTATAAAATCTACATGGGCGGCCTGACTCCGCGCTTGGAGGTCGAGGGAGACGTGTCGCCCACCAACCCCGAGGCCGGCATCTATCAGGTGGACATCACTGTCCGCAACACAGGGTTTCTGCCAACCGCGCTCCAGCAGGCACGGGCCATGGACGTGGTGGACGATGTACTTCTCGAGGTGGCCGCCGATTCGAACCTGGAGATTCTCTTTGGAGAGACGAAGACGGGGATTGGGCATATCGACGGGCGATCCGAGACCGATGCGATC
>JABDNZ010000494.1 GCA_013043565.1 Gemmatimonadota bacterium
GGCATCTTCGAGGAACCCAGGGAGATCTTGAAAAAGTTGGATGGGCTGGAGTTGGTGGAGATGCCCGATGCCCGACAGGACAGCCTCTGCTGCGGTGGGGGCGGCGGGCGAATCTGGGCTGAGACGCCGAAGGAGGAGCGGTTCTCGGACCTCAGGTTGGCGCAGGCCGTGGAAGTAGGCGCCGAGATTCTGGCCACCGCGTGTCCTTACTGCATAAGCAACTTCGAGGAGAGCAGGCTGGCTCTGGGGGAGGAGGCGCCGGAGATCAAGGACATCACCGAAGTCGTTTTGGAGGCACTTCAGGGGAACGGGGTGGGGCCATGACCGGGAATCAGACGGGCCTCACTGGTGCCAGCCGGGACAACTTCGGGGACGTGATGGTGGTAGGGGGCGGAATGAGCGGCATCCAGGCCGCCCTGGATCTGGCCTCGTCGGGGTTCAAGGTCTACCTGGTGGAGAAGGATCCCACCATCGGCGGCAAGATGGCCCAGTTGGACAAGACCTTCCCCACCAACGACTGCTCGATGTGCATCGAGTCTCCCAAGTTCATCGAGTGTGACCGGCACCCGAACATCGAGATCCTGACCTACACCGAGGTCGTGACCGTCGAAGGGGAAGCCGGGGACTTCGAAGTCACCCTCAACAAGAAGCCGCGATACGTCAACGAAGACCTCTGTACTGGGTGCACGGTCTGCGTCGAATACTGCCCTATACACATCCCCGACCCGTTCAACCAGGAGCTGTCGGACAATAAGGCCACCCACATCTACTTCTCCCAAGCCGTGCCGTTGGTCCCGTACATCGACGATCGGTGCGCGTACCTCGAGGACGGGCGGTGCTCCATCTGCGAGGGGGTGTGCCAGAACAAGGCCATCGACCTTCGTCAGAAGGCGGAGAAGCGGGTCGTGAAGGTGGGGGCCATCGTCCTGGCCCCGGGGTACGGTGTCTTCGATCCGAAACTCCGGGGGGACTACGGCTACGGGAAGCTGAAGAACGTGGTAACCAGCCTGGACTTCGAGCGGCTCCTCTGCTCTACAGGACCCCACGAGGGTGAGGTCCTCCGCCCATCCGACCATGAGCACCCCCACAAGATCGCCTGGATCCACTGCGTAGGCTCGAGGCAGGTGTTGGAGGGGGGCCACAGCTACTGCTCGTCGGTGTGTTGTTCGTACATCCAGAAGCAGGTCATCCTGGCCAAGGACCACGACGCCGACACCGAAGCCGTCATCTTCCACAACGATATCCGGTCCTTCGGAAAAGACTTCGAGCGATTCTACAAGAGGGCCGAGGATCTTCCTGGCGTGAAGTTCATCAGGAGCTACGTCGAGATCGGGCGGGAGATCCCCGAGACCAAGAACGTCACCATCCGGTACGCCACCGACCAAGAGGGCGTGAAAGAGGAAGAGTTCGACCTGGTGGTCCTGGGGGTCGGGCTGGGCCCGCCTGTCCAGGTGCACCACCTGGCTGACCAGTTCGGTATCGAGCTCAACGAGCACGGATTCTGCAAAACCAACCCGGTGAATCCCATCGAGACCAGCCGACCCGGGGTGTTCGTAAGCGGCGCCTTCCAAGGGCCCATGGACATCCCCGAATCGGTGATGAGCGCCAGCGGCACCAACGCCCTGGCGGGGGCCCTCCTGAACGCCCGGAGGGGCAAGCTGGACACCGAGAGGATTTACCCGGAGGAACGGGACGTCTCGGAAGAGGAGATCAAGGTCGGAGTATTCACCTGTCACTGCGGGGCGAACATCGGCCGGGTCGTGGACATCCCCGAAGTGACGGAGTACTCCAAGACGCTTCCCAACGTCGCCCATGCCGAGGAAGGCCTTTTCATCTGCTCAACCGATGCTGCGGCGCAAATCGCCGAGACCATCCGGGAGAAGGGACTAAATCGCGTGGTGGTGGCGGCCTGCACTCCACGAACCCATGAACCCCTGTTCCGAGATACCCTCCGGGAAGGCGGTATCAACCAATACTTCTTCGACATGGCAAACATCCGGGAGCACTGTTCCTGGGTCCATTCGAAGGAGAAGGAAAAAGCCACCGCGAAGGCGAAGGACATCATCCGGATGTCGGTGGCGAGGACCACCGGGTTGGAGCCCCTTCAGGAATACGAGCTGCCTGTCAACAAGGCGGCATTAGTTGTGGGCGGCGGCGTGGCCGGCTTGAACAGCGCCCTGGGTCTGGCCAACCAGGGGTTCGAGGTCCACCTGGTCGAAAAGGACGAGGAGTTGGGCGGGATGGCTCGACGCCTGCAGACAACCCTGGAAGGAGTGGACGTCCAGGCGTACCTCAAGGATCTGATCAGCCAGGTTTATCAGCATCAGCTCATCCACGTCCTCCACGGCGCCACCATCACCGATGCATCTGGTTTCGTCGGGAACTTCGTCACCACCGTGGAGGCGGAGGGTCGCGAAAGGGAGATCCATCACGGTGTCACCGTTCTCGCCACCGGAGCAGACGAGCATCGACCGACCGAATACCTCTACGGAGAGGACGATCGGGTCTGGACGCAGCTGGAGCTGGAGGAGCGGTTGGCTGCGGAAATCGAAGAGCTGGAGAAAGCCAATCGCCTTGTGATGATCCAGTGCGTCGGCTGTCGGCAGGAGGGACGGGACTACTGCGCCCGGATTTGCTGCAGCCAGGCTGTCAAAAACGCCCTGAAGCTCAAGGCCCGTAACCCCGACATGGACATCTCGATCCTCTATCGAGACATGCGAACCTACGGGTTCAAAGAGGACTACTACCGCGAAGCATCCGAGCAGGGTGTACGTTTTGTT
Organism: Gemmatimonadota bacterium; assembly: GCA_013043565.1. Classification (GTDB taxonomy): domain Bacteria; phylum Gemmatimonadota; class Gemmatimonadetes; order Longimicrobiales; family Gaopeijiaceae; genus JABDNZ01. Next base: position 2,781 of record JABDNZ010000494.1, read on the forward strand.
CGGTGGGAGCCCGAAGGCCGGCCCGAGGTAGAGGCAGGAAAGGACGAATCGGGCCAGCCGGTCCTTCAGGTCACCGTACCTGATGCCATCCTGGGTCAGCGATTGGTCCTGGGCGCCGACGTCCTGGTTCTCTCGGCGGCCGTGGTCCCGTCCCAAGGGAACCCGGAGATCGCCCGACTCTTCAAGGTGCCCGTGAACCCGGACGGGTTCTTCCAGGAAGCCCACGTGAAACTCCGGCCGGTGGACTTCGGCGCCGACGGCGTCTTCATGTGCGGGGCGAACCACTATCCCAAACATCTCTCTGAAGCTGTGAGTCAGGCCTACGGTGCCGCCGGGCGGGCCGTGACCCTCCTCTCCCATGAGACCGTCACGGCATCGGGCTCGGTCTGTGAGGTGGAGGAGTCGGCCTGCATAGCCTGCGGCGCATGCCTCGAGGCATGTACCTACGACGCCATCTTCTGGGCCGGAAAAAAAGCTGCTCAGAAAGCCGCGGTGAATCCGGCCCTGTGCAAAGGGGACGGCCTCTGCTGCTCCTTCTGCCCCACCGACGCCATCATCCTGAGGCATTTCACCAACGAGGAGGTTTTCAACCAGATCGATGCGGCCCTTTCGGAGTCGTGGAGCTCATGAGGACGTGTGACCCGGGGCGCTCCACCTGCGGTGCTGCTCGCCCCGCCCCCGCAGACACTCCCATCCAGGAAAGGAGGTAAGGATATGGCAGGCACGGGCCATACGCCGAGGATCGTTGCTTTCCTCTGTAACTGGTGAGCGTATTCCGCTGCGGACCTCTCTGGCGTGACCAGACAAAGTTATGCACCGGAAGTTCGAATCATCCGCCTGATGTGCACGGGCCGGATCGATCTGGCCTTTGTCCTCCGTGCCTTCCAGAAGGGCGCGGATGGAGTGATCATCGGCGGCTGCTGGCTCGGCGAGTGCCACTACGTCACCGAAGGGAACTACTACGCCCTGAACATGATGCACCTGGCCAAGCGATTGCTCGAACACACCGGGATGGACTCCAAACGTCTCCGGTTGGAGTGGATTTCGGCCTCCGAGGGCGTGCGCTTCGCCGAGGTCATGAACGACTTCGCCGGGCAGCTGAGGGAGTTGGGGCCCTTGGGAGAGGGAGAAGGCTTGGATCAGGAGGAGCTCCAGACAAAGCTCGAAGACACCCGTAAGCTGATCCCCTACATCAAGATTCAGAAGAAGGACAAGCTGGCCCTCCGCCTCGACAGCGAAGAGGAATACGACGAGCTGTATACGAAGGATGAGGTCGAGAGGCTCCTCAGTGAGGTCGTCTCCTACTGGGTGGATCCAGAGAAGTGCCAAGCCTGCATGATCTGCGCCCGGAAGTGTCCGGTGGAAGGGATCCTGGGCGGCAAGAGTCGGATCCACGTCATCGACCAGGAGCTATGCATCCGCTGCGGGACCTGCATGGACGCCTGCCCGGACAAGTTCGACGCCGTCTGCGCCATCACGGGCCAAGCCGTTCCGGCCCCCATTTCCGAAGAAGACCGAATCCTCGAGAGGAAGGCCAAGGAGGCTGGCTAACCTCGGAAACCCACAGGGTCTTCTCCCCTCCTGACCCACGCGCTGCCCTATTCACCTTGACAGAGGAGACGCTTCTGATATCATGCGCATATGCGTATAATGCTCATGCTCGTTCTCAGAGACCGTCTCCAGGGCCCGACGGATGCCTAGATCCAACGCAGCAGCCCGACGACTCGTGCTCCGGCGTCTCCTCGAAGAACCAGCAGCCAGAACCCAGGAAGAGCTGGCAGCCCAGCTGACCGAAGAGGGATACCCTGTGACCCAGGCCACCGTCTCCCGAGATCTGGCAGCCATCGGGGCCGTGAGGGAAAAGGGGGGTTCTGGAGAAGTCGTGTACGGCATTCTCGCCACAGAAAGTGTCGAGAATGACGCCGGCACCCGAACCCTCCAGCGTCGGCTCCAGACTTTCGTCACAGGCCTCGATGGGTCGTTGAATATCACCGTCGTCCAAACCCAGCCCAGCGCAGCACCCACTGTGGCCTCGGCTCTGGACCACGCCTCCCTCGACGGTGTTCTAGGGACCGTCGCCGGAGACGACACGGTCATCATCGTCACGCGGGATCCCGGTGGGGGGGAGGCTCTTGCCCACCGCCTCGGACAAATACTCAAAGGGTAGAACTATGAAAGTGGTCCTCGCTTACTCTGGGGGGTTGGACACCTCCATCATCCTCCACTGGATCCGGGAACGTTACGGCGCCGAGGTCATCGCCTACACCGGGGACGTCGGGCAACGCGACGAGGACCTCGATGCGGTTCGGGAGGCGGCGCTTAGTACGGGTGCTTCCGAGGCCATCGTTGAGGATCTTCGCGGAGCATTCGCCGAAGACTGCATCCTTCCAGCCCTCCGTGCCAACGCGGTTTATGAGAGCTCCTACCTCATGGGCACCGCTCTGGCCCGCCCAGTCCTGGCCGAAGGACTGGTTTCAGCAGCCGAGCGATTGGGCGCCCAGGCCATTGCCCACGGAGCCACCGGGAAGGGTAACGACCAGCTCCGGTTCGAGTTCACCGCCTATGCGCTGAAACCTGACATTCGTGTCATCGCGCCCTGGCGGGAGTGGGAGATGAAGGGCCGCTCCGACCTGGTGAACTACGCCCAGGAGCACGGGATCACCATGGCTGCGGCCCCAAAACCCGCCTACTCCATGGACGCGAATCTCATGCACGTCTCCTACGAGGGAGGGGTCCTGGAAGACCCCTGGGCTGATCCCCCCGAGGGGATGTATCGGATGACCACCGATCCGGAAAAAGCCCCGGATATTCCGGAGACTCTCACCGTACAATTCGCCGCGGGAAACCCCGTCGCGGTAAACGGGGAGGCGCTCCCTCCGGTGGAACTAATCGAGAAACTCAATGAGATCGGAGGACGCCACGGGGTCGGTCGACTCGACATCGTGGAAAACCGGTCCCTGGGAATGAAAAGCCGGGGCGTATACGAGACCCCGGGCCTGACCATCCTTCACCTAGCACACCGGGCCGTGGAGTCCATCACCCTGGATCGCGAGGTCCAGCATCTCAGAGACGAGCTGATCCCTCGGTACGCGGAGATGGTCTATGGAGGATTCTGGCACAGCCCTGAGAGGGAAGCGCTGCAGGCTTTCATGGACCGGGTCCAGGAGCGTGTGTTCGGCGAAGCCCGGCTGAAGCTGTACAAAGGGGCGGTGACGGTTCTGGGTCGCCGGTCCGACTCCCATACCCTCTACGACGAGAAGGTGGCCACCTTCGAAGCAGACGAGGTCTTCGACCAAGCAGACGCCACCGGCTTCATCCGCCTTGCCGCGCTCCGACTCCGCACCTTTGGGTCGGCCCGGGTTTCGGAGGGCGAATGAGCGAGCTTCGCAGCCGGATCGGGGGGGAGCTGGCTCCCGCCATGCGTCGATTCGGGTCCTCGGTGGACCTGGACCGGCGCCTGGTGGACGAGGACATCGCCGGATCCATGGCCCATGCAACCATGCTGGGAGAAACGGGCATTCTCTCACCGGATGCCGCCGCCGCGCTGGTAGGCGGATTGAAAGAGATCCGTGAAGAATGGAGAGACGGGACGTTCTCTCCCGGGGATGACTTCGAGGACATCCACATGGCTGTGGAGGCTCGATTGGTGGAGAAGGTCGGCCCCGTGGGTGGGGCCCTCCACACCGCCCGTTCCCGAAACGACCAGATCGCCACCGATCTCAGGCTCTGGATGCGAAACAAGCTTGAGGAAATGGACTCGGCGGTTACTGCCCTCATGGAGGCGATCCTGACCCGAGTGGACGGGGACGGCCACATTCTGATCCCTGGATTCACACACCTTCAGCGGGGCCAACCGATCCTCCTGGGACACCACCTTCTGGCCCACATCTGGGCCTTGAGCCGGGATCGGGAGCGCCTCGGAGGCGCCCGAAGCCGGGTGGACGCCTGCCCTCTGGGCTCGTGCGCCATGGCCGGCACCTCCTTTCCCGTCGACCGCGATCGGACCGCCACACTATTGGGGTTCGGCTCGGTGATGGAGAACGCCATGGACGCTGCCTCCGCCCGGGATCATGTCATTGAAACCGTCTCGGCCTTGGCCATTCTCGCCATTCACCTTTCCTGCATGGCAGAGGAGCTCGTCCTATGGTCGAGCAGTGAATTCGGACTGGTGGAGCTGGACGGATCCTACGCCAGCAGCTCCAGCATTATGCCGCAGAAGCGGAACCCCGACGCCGCAGAGCTCGTCCGTGGCCACTCGGGTAGAAGCACGGGGGCCCTGATGGGCCTGGTCGTTCTCCTGAAAGGTTTGCCACTCGCCTACAATCGGGACCTCCAGGAGGACCGATTCCACCTCTACACTGCCGTGGATAGCACCCTGATCTGCCTGGAGGTTCTCCGAGGTGTCTACGCCACCCTCGGGATCCGGGCGGATCGGTATGAGGAAACCCTGGTAGGGGACCCGAGCTTGGCCACGGAGTTGGCCGATCACCTCGTATCGAAAGGACTGCCTTTCCGGGATGCGCATGATAGGGTCGCACGCCTGGTGGCTCGGTTGGACGCCGATGGCAGGGGATTGGACGATCTCTCCCCCAATGAATTGTCTACGCTCGACTCTGATCTCGGTCGGGCGGAACTGACGGTTCTTCTGGATCCAAGAGAGGCGACAAACCGCAAGCGCTCCAGGGGGGGAACGGCCCCGGAAGAGATATCCAGGCAGGTCGGGCTCCTGAGGGAAACGTTGAAAGGGAAAACTGGCAACCCCGAATAGGAACGGTCGAGCCGGATGGGCTTCGCTTGCCGTCCCCTCCTTGCGGCCTCTTCGGGCCGTCCCGCGCCTTCCTTGTGAGCAACTACGCAGTCACCAATATTCCCCCCAAAGTCCGCCATCCCTCCGCCAGCCATCGGGGGATCTCTCTTTCAAAAGGGGGAAGTATGAGGGGCCCGAGCTCGCCTGTATCCCGCCGTCGTTTTCTGGGCACCACCATCTCGGCCGCTGCAGGGGGACTGGCAGCCACTGCGATTCCTCGAAACGCAGAGGCGGAACAGCGCCTGTCGCCGGCACCCTTCGATCCAGCTACACCGCCCGTTGACCCCGACGAGGCGTTTTGGTGGGAGGTCCGGTCACAGTTCAACATCAAGGACGGCCTGACCTTTATGAACAATGGGACGTTCGGGCCCCCTCCTCGTGTGGTACTGGACGACCACATCCGAATCCAGCGTGAGCTCTCTGAAGATCCCCGAAACAACTACCGAAGCGACGAACTACACGAGAATAAGGCGGTCTTCGCGGAGTTCTTCGGGGCCCACGCTGAAGACATCGCCTATATGCGAAGCACTACGGAAGGGATGAACAACTTCGCCAACGGCATCGACTTCCGTGAGGGTGACGTCGTTCTCATGTGCACGCATGAGCATCCGGGCGGCTACGGCGCGTATCGCTCCCTGGAGCAACATCGGGGCATCGAGATCCATGAGATCGAGATCCCCATTCTCCCAGAGTCCATCGACCAGGTGGTTGACCTTTACGAAAAGGCCATCACTCCCCGGACCCGGGTCATCGTCGTAAGCCACATCACTTTTATCTCAGGCCTCCTGACTCCTGTGAAGGAGCTTTCTGAGATGGCCCACCGCCATGGCCTGATGATTTCGGTCGACGGGGCTCACCCGCCGGGGATGATGGACCTGGACTTCCACGATTTGGGATGCGATCACTACGCGGCCGCCGGCCAGAAGTGGTTGCTGGCCGGAACTGGAACCGGCCTGGCGTATTTCAGTCATGATGTTCAGGATCGGATTCACCCTCTCATGGGCGCGGACGGACATGAGGAGGATGGCGTGTGGGTCATGCACGAAGACGCCGAACGCTACGAGCACTGTGGCCAACGGAATATCCCGTACACTCTGGGGATGAAAACGGCCGTTGAGTTCCAGAACAAGATCGGCAAGGCCAACATCGAAGCCCGTGTTCGACAGCTTTCCACTCAGTTGAAGGAGGGGCTCCAGGAGATCCCCGGCGTGAGGCTCCAGACGCCCATGGACCCGAAGATGAGCTGCGGCCTGACCCATTTCTCCATCGACGGAGTGCCCATGGACAACGTGAAACAGGGCATCATGGACCTGGGTCGCATCCACATCCGCACGTCGAGTAGAGGTGACGTCTCAGGTTGCCGTGCCTCGACGCACTTCTACAACATGCCGGAGGAGGTCGATGAGTTGCTCCGCTGCATCAGGCACATCGCGGAGCACCCGACGGACTACGTGTAGGCCCGGCACAGAGACCAGTAGGGACATTGAGGCGAGGGTGAGCCGGATCTACTCACCCGCTGAGGAGGAGGCGCACCGCAAATAAGACGATGGTCACGGTGACCACGTTGCGAACCCACTCATGGCCTTTGAGGACCTGTAGTCGCACGCCGAGCAATGCGCCTAGGAGGTTCCCGCCTGCCAGGGAGAGGCCCATTGCCCAATCCACCTTCCCGCTCCAGGCGAAGAGGGCCAAAGCCACTGCGGTGAAGGCCAGGATCAGGGGGATCTTCACTGCGTTTCCCCGAACCAGGTTCAGTCCCCCGGCAGTGGTCACCGCAAGGACGATGAATCCTACTCCGGCCTGGATAAACCCTCCGTATGCCCCAACGAAGAAGAAGAAAAGGGCGAAGAGCCAACGCCTTCCTCCCGTGGGA
>JABDNZ010000497.1 GCA_013043565.1 Gemmatimonadota bacterium
AGGCCTCGTCCAGGGTCTGGGCTTTCTCCATCTCATTCAGGAAGAGGTCACCTTGGAACCGGACCCTCCGGAAGTGCTTCCATTTCCAGAAGATCAGCCACCAACTCAGCAGGGAAAAAGCCAGGAGGACCAAGAGGACAAGCTTGGTGGGGAAGGTGGCGCCGAGGACCATGTCCAAGGTGGTCGTCGGGGCCCGCATCTGGAGGATCGCCAGGTCAGCCGAAACTGATTGGGCAGCATCGATCGGTGCGTGAAGAAGGGTCCACATCAGGCGGTCTGTCTCCCATTGGCAATGTGTTCGAAAGTCTCCCGAAGGCCACCTTCCAGCGTCCACCCGCAGTCCCACCCTCGGGCCCGCAGTTGCGTGGTGTCCAAGCGGCTGTGCCGTAACTCCCCGGGGCGGGCCGGTTCATGGCTTCGGCCAGGTTGAACGCCAGCCACCGTCTCGAGTGTGTCTGCCAGGAGATTGACGCTCACGCCCTGGCCCGTACCCACGTTAAACGCCGCGTCGTCCAACCCGCCTCCGTCTTCCAGGGGCATGACCGAGACGAGCATGTTCGCGGCCACGATGTCTTTCACAAAAGTATAATCACGTGTCTGCTCCCCATCCCCAAAGACCGTGAGGGGCTTTCCGTCGAGGAGGCGGCTGGAGAAGATGGCCACCACACCGGCCTCCCCGTGAGGATCCTGACGCGGCCCATAGACGTTCCCATACCGAAGGGCCACATACTCCATATCGTGGATTCGCCGATAATAGTTCAGGTAGAGCTCTCCGGTGAGCTTTGTCACCCCGTAAGGGGAGAGGGGCAGCTTCGGAGCGCCTTCAGGCGTCGGGAAGGTCTCCGGTTCTCCGTACACCACCCCTCCGCTGGACACAAAAACGAACCTACCCACTCCCGTCTCCCGGGCCCCTTCCAACAGGTTCAGAAGCCCCAGGAGGTTCACCGTCGCATCGAACTGGGGATCGGCAACCGAGGCCCTGACATCGATCTGGGCCGCATGGTGGTTGACGAGGTCGAACTCGACCGTTCGGAAGAGGTCTCGAACAGCCGGATCGCGGATGTCCATCTCGACGAAGGTCGCTTCGGTCGGGACGTTTCGCCGTTTCCCGCTGGACAGATCGTCCACTACCCAGACACTGTCTCCCCGGGCGAGGTAGGCGTCGGCGACATGGCTCCCTATGAAGCCCGCACCGCCGGTGACCAGGACCTTCTTTCTTGGACTTTTCATCGCTCGTCAAAGAGTGTGAAAATCGCAGGGATCGGGCCAAACCGGATCCTGACAGGACTTGCCTTTGTTACGAGAGGCCTCGGCTCCTCCCGGCTCTACCGCATCTGCTCGATCAAGCGCAGCCGATTTCCCTTTTTCAACCCGGAGCCGGAGACCCCGACAACCCGTGCGGTGCCCCGGGCTCCGTAGAGCGACACGACCTGGAGCCTGGCCACCTCCATCCCGAACCTCGGGCCCGGCACTTCGACGTGAGCCCGGAAAACATCACCGATCGCGATCCGCTCCTCGGGGCCGAACTCCAGGAAGACGCGGGCGCCCAAGCCCTGAAGGGGGCGGTTTTCGGCGAACCCGACGACAACGGCTGAACCGTTGCTCCGGACCGGTACCGGGGCCTTTCCGGCCTCCGGAGCATAGTCGGGGGCCATCCTCACCCGCTGTCCGATCCTGACCCGCCCGAACTCCGTGCTCACCCTCGCGGTGTACCCGTCCTCCACCCTCCCGGTCACGACCAGGACGCCCGTGGGCTCCTGGACGGCCCCCAGCCTTCGATCCCTCCATCCAGGCTGAAAGCTCTGCAGCAGAGACCCCCTCTGGAGTCGGATGCCCTCGCCTGGGACGATGCCGATCTCCTCGCCGCGCCTGATGGTGGCCCCGGGGCCGGTCCCGGTGCGGCCTCCGGAGAGGTCACGAAGGGAGCCCACGGATTCCGAATCGACCCCCGGTTTCGCCAACCACTCGGCGGAGTACACCAGTCCGCGAGGGACGGCGAAACGCTTCGTTTCCCCCATCCCGGACAAGTCGCCCGCAACCACTCTTGCATGGGCGCCCTGCCCCAGAGTCCTTAGCGCCTTTTCCGGATAAAAGGAGGTTCGATCCGGCTCTGAAACTCTGGCCCCGCTCGGGACCGGAGTCTCGGGCCCGGCCTCCGGGGGGCCTCCTCCCACCACCATCACGCCCTGGACCTGGGCTGCCTGAGCATCCTCGTCCGGAGCGGCTTCACCCCGGACTCCGGGGATGATCAGGGTCTGACCCGGCTCGATCTCATCGGGATCCGGGATGTCGTCATGGTTCGCTTCGTAGATGAGAGGCCACCGATAGGGGTTCCCGAGATAGCGATCCGCGAGCCCCCAAAGGGTCTCCCCCTCCCGAACTTCATGGGTCCGTACCCCCCTCGGAAGACCCTCCTGACCATGGGCAAAACTCGGAAGAATTACGAAAAGGAGGGTAATGGCCGTCGACCTACTCATGATTCGGTCCTTTTCCGGAAAGGACAGGCGTTTTCCCACGCTTGTCAGTCGTTCGAAGATATTTCGGACCCGAGGTCGGGTCAACGCAATTTTTCGAATTTCCTACAAGTGTTTACGGTTTTCTAACGGTGGGATTTGTGGATTTCAGCCTGGTTTCGCCTGCGTACTCCGAGGGTTCCGGAGTAGGCGTCGTCGGAAGATATTTTACCAAAATCCTGGCATCTTCCCGAGGGTTCTGGTAGTAGCCCTCTCGAACCGAGATTTGATGGAAGCCCCGCCGGGCATAGAGCCTCGAGGCCTTTTCGTTGGACCACCGGACCTCCAGGAAGAGGCTCTCCACCCCGACTGCCTCCGCGTGGCTGATGACATGATCGAGGAGTTGGGACCCGATCCCCCTTCCCCGGGCGTCCTTTTGGACTGCCAGGTTGGCCAGCTCCCCTTGGTCCAAAACCCACCAAAGGACCGCATACCCCAACACCGCCGCCCCTTCCTCCGCCACCAACAGGGTGACCCCTTCCCTACTGAGGAGGGACGCAAAGGTGTCCGGATGCCAGGGATTGGAGTAGGACTCCGACTCGATCCGGGAAATCGTCGGAACATCGGAAGGCTTTGCCGGCCGGATCGTCACGGACTCACCGACCCTTCCATCCCTCCGTCGTCTTCCACATCCGCTCGGCCCCGGACTCCCTGAGGTAGTCCGGTTCCCATCGCGACAGGTCCTCGATCGGCTCGGCCGGAGGGTGGAAGGAGAGAAGCCGAAGCAGGCCGGTACCGCTGGGCCGCCCGGCCGGTGGGGACAAGATCGGGTTCCCGGCCCCCTCCAAAAGGTCCCGATGCCGGACCGTCCCGTCGCCCATGAGGACGGCCCCGGGAGGGATCAACCCGTCCAATACGTCTCCCACGGTAGTGGCACGGGGAGGCATCAGAGTCTCCAGCGAACCGCGGGCCACCCGATACGCGGCAGCATATACCCGATCACCTCTGGCATCGAACAGGATGAGCCGAGGTCGGAGGGGCTCCTCTTCCGTACCCGCTGCCGCTCCGGCCAGGGATGAGAATCCCCAGAGGGGTACACCGAGGGCCCATGCCATCCCTTTTGCCGTGGCAGCTCCCACCCGAACGCCTGTGAACGAGCCGGGACCGGATCCTACCACGATCCCATTCAAATCGCCGGGGTCCGCCCCGACCTCCGACAAAAGATCGCTGATGGTCGGGACCAGGAGAGAGGCGTGCTCCAGTTCCTCGGCCAGGTCGGTTTTTGCCAAAATCTCCATCCTCTCGCCAGGCTCTCCCCTGGCGAGCGCCACCGAACCCTCTTTCCCCGAGGTGTCCATGGAGAGGAACCATCCCCCGGGCTGTAGCACCTCGGGAGGAGCGCCCGCGGTCAAGCCTCTCCCCCTTCAGCCTGGCCCTGGAGGGTCACGGGAAACCCCGGCAGCCCTCTGGGGCGGCCGAAACGGGTCACGGAGACCTCCCGAAGATCGGGTTTGTTTCCAGGCACCCTCAGTTCGATCTCCCACCGGTTTTGGGGGAGAAGATCGTCGGCGCGCTCGGGCCATTCCAGTAAAACGATCTCCGAGGAGGATCCCAGCTCCTGCCAACCAAGCTCCCAGAGCTCCGTCGGGTCGAGGAGGCGATACAAGTCCATGTGAACCACGGGAAGCCCTCGCTCCCCTGAGTATTCGAACATGAGATTGAAGGTGGGCGATGGAAGGGGCCCCTTGACCCCCGCCCCCCGGGCAACGGCCCTGGCAAGGACCGATTTCCCCGCTCCCAATGGTCCCTTCAAACCCAGAAAGAGAGGACCTGAGACCTCCTGTCCGATTCGGTTCCCCCACCTGACGAGGTCGGATTCGTTGAGGACCACGATCTCTACCGCCCTCCCTCTGCCGCCTCGCGAAGCTCTTCTGCAAGGGAGCGACGACGAGGTTTTCCCCGGCCCTTGCCGTCCTTCTCCGCTCTTAGCTCGAACAACTGGTCCCTCAGAAGGGCGGCTCGCTCGAAGTCCAGAGATTCGGCGGCTTGTTGCATCTCCTCCTCGAGGATCTTTTCATATTCCTCCCGGTTGACCTCGTCGGCATAGGTTGCCGGAGACTCCGCTACCTTCAAAGTGGGTTGGTTTCGGGCGTCGGCAACCCGGGTCGAAAACTCGATCTCTTCCACGGACTTCTGAACGGACTCGGGGGTAATCCCGTGGACCTCATTGTGCCGGAGCTGCGCCTCCCGCCTTCTGTTGGTCTCCTCCAGGCATTTGGCCATGGAATCGGTTATCCTATCCGCGTACATGATGGCTCGGCCGTTCACATTCCTTGCGGCCCGGCCGATTGTCTGAATCAGCGATCTGGCGTCTCGTAGGAAGCCCTCCTTGTCGGCATCCAGGATCGCCACCAGAGAAACCTCGGGGAGGTCCAGCCCTTCCCGGAGCAGATTGATCCCCACGAGCACGTCGATCCTTCCGAGCCTCAACATCCGGAGGATCTCCATTCTCTCGATGGTGTCCACCTCCGAATGCATGTACCGCACGCGTACGCCTACGCTCGAGAGGTACTCCGAGAGGTCTTCAGCCATCCGCTTGGTGAGTGTAGTGACTAGAACGCGTTCTCCACGCTTCTCTCTCTCCCGGATCTCGGCCAGCAGGTCGTCCACCTGACCTTTCACCGGCCGGACATCCACCTCCGGGTCCACCAGGCCCGTCGGACGGATGATCTGCTCCACGACGACTCCACCAGCCTGCTCCAGCTCCCAGGCGGCAGGGGTAGCGCTGACGAAGACGGCCTGATGGATGACCGTCTGCCATTCCTCGAATTGGAGCGGTCGGTTGTCCATTGCGGATGGAAGCCGAAAGCCGTGCTCCACAAGAACTTGCTTCCGGCTTCGATCTCCCCGATACATGCCGACGATCTGGGGAATGGACACGTGGGATTCGTCCACGATCACCAGAAAGTCATGGGGAAAATAGTCCAGCAGGCAGGCTGGCCGTTCCCCTGGCCTTCGTCCACTCGTGTAGAGTGAGTAGTTCTCGATTCCGGGACAGGTGCCGATCTCCAGCATCATTTCAATATCGAACTTCGTTCTCTGCTCGATCCGCTGGGCTTCAAGCAACTGTCCAGCATCCTTGAAGCGGGCCACCTGTTGCTCGAGCTCCTCCTTGATGCCTGGAACCATCTGTTCGATGGTGGCCCGTCGGGTCACGTAGTGACTGGCCGGATAGATAGCCGTGCGGTCCAGGTTGGCGATGATCTCCCCGGTGAGGGGATCAAACCGGGTGATGCGTTCTACCTCGTCTCCCCAGAGCTCCACGCGTATCCCCTGCTCTTCGTAGGCCGGAAACACTTCGATGGTATCGCCCCGGACCCGGAAAGCACCGCGTTCGAACAGGTAATCGTTTCGCTTGTACTGGATGGCCACCAGGCCTTTTAGGATCTCTCTTCGGCCCTTCTCCTCTCCTGCCGCCAGGTGGAGCATCAGCTCCCGGTAGTCCCGGGGGTTCCCGAGGCCGTAGATGCTGGACACCGATGCCACGATCACGACGTCCTCTCGTTCCATTAGCGCGGATGTGGCCCGGAGTCTCAAGCGTTCGATATCCTCGTTGATCGACGCGTCTTTTTCGATATAGGTGTCGGTGGCCGGGACGTACGCTTCGGGTTGGTAGTAGTCGTAATACGAGACGAAGTACTCGACAGCGTTGTGGGGGAATAGGGCCTTCAGCTCCCCGTAGAGCTGAGCAGCCAGAGTCTTGTTGTGGGTCATGACCAGCGTCGGCCGCCCGTGGTTGGCGATGACGTGGGCCATGGTGAAGGTCTTTCCGGTGCCCGTGGCCCCAAGCAGGACCTGGAATCGGTCCCCCCGGGCCAAACCTTCATTGAGCTCGACGATGGCCCTTGGTTGGTCGCCTTTTGGTTCGTGTGGAGACTCGAGGCGAAACTCAGTCACCCTTGGAGGTCCTCTTCCTCGAAATGTTCCCGCCGTTCCACCTCCAGGACACCCTTCACCTTCTTCACGGCCTTCACCACACGGTTGAGGTGGCTCAGGTCCTTGACCTCCACAACAAAGTCGGCATCCATCCCGCCGTTGGTGGAGCGCATGTCCGCATGCTGAATGTCCGTACCAGTATCACTGATGGCCTTGGCGACGTCCGAAAGGAGGCCCCGGCGGTCGGTCCCGTGCATCTGAATCTTCACGAAGAAGCGCTCGCCCTTCTCAGCGCTCCACTCGATATCCACCCTCCGCTCGGGATCCCGTGACAAGTGGAGCACGTTCGGACAGTCCACCCTATGAATGGAGACACCCCTTCCCCGAGTGATATAGCCAACGACCCGGTCACCCGGGACAGGCTGACAGCACTGGGAATACCGAACCATGAGGTTCTCCATCCCCTGAATCCGGACCCCTCGGTCCGAGCGGGTCAGCACCGCACTCAGCCTCTCAAGCGTCGATGCGGCCCTCTCCGGGACTTTCTCAGGATCATGATCGGGGAACAGTGCTTTCAGAACGGCCGTGGGACCCAAGTCCCCTCTCCCCAGTGCCTCATGGAGATAGTCGGCGTTTCTGTAGCCGAGGCCAGGGGAAACCTCCACCAACCGATCCTCCCCCACACGGTCTTTCCTGGCTTTTCGAACAGCCCGTTCCAAAATCTCCTTCCCCAACGTGACCGCAGAGTCGAACTCTTCCTTTCGAATCCACTGGCGAATCCGTTGCCGAGCCCGGGACGTCTTTACGAAGGCCAGCCAATCTCGGTTCGGTTTCTGCTTCGGGGAGGTCATGACTTCGACCGTATCCCCGTTTTTGAGCTTTCTTGAAAGCGGCGCGATTCTCCCGTTTACTTTGGCGCCGGCACAGTGCAGCCCCACCTCCGTGTGAACCGCAAAAGCGAAGTCGATGGGAGTGGAGCCGGTGGGTAGCTGCTTGACGTCCCCCTTTGGAGTGAAGACGAAGATCTCCCCCTGAAAGAGATCCATTCGGAGGAACTCCATGAACTCCTCCGGCTCGCTCGCGTCCTGCTGCCACTCCAGGACCTGTCTGAACCAGTTCAGGGCCTCATCCACCTCATCGCCGCCTCTGGGTTGGCCATGGAGGGTCTCCTTGTACCGCCAGTGGGCGGCGATCCCGTATTCCGCCGTTCTATGCATCTCCTCGGTTCGGATCTGGATCTCGTATCGGCGGCCTCCCGGTCCGACGACCGTCGTGTGAAGGGAGCGATACATATTCGTCTTGGGGGTCGCTACGTAATCGTGAAAACGCTCGGCGATGGGAGTCCATTTGGAGTGGATCACCCCAAGGGCGTGATAACAGTTCGGGAGTGTGTCCGTGATGACCCGCATCGCCATGAGGTCATAGATCTCTTCGAAGGGCTTCTCACGGGCCTTCATCTTTCGATAGATCGACCACAGGTGCTTGGGCCGACCCGTGACCTTGGCGGGAACTCCGGCCTGCTTGAGCTCCTCAAGGAGAGGACGTTGCATCTCCAGGATGTGCCGCTCTCGGTCTTTACGGCTCTGTTGAACCTTTCGCCGGAGTTCGTCATAGGCCTCCGGATCGAGGAACTTGAAAGCCAAATCCTCCAACTCCCACTTCATCGCCGCCATTCCCAGGCGGTGAGCCAGCGGCCCGTAGATCTCGCTCGTCTCGAGGGCGATGCGTTTCCTCTTCTCCGGAGCCAGGTGCTCGAGGGTCCTCATATTGTGGAGGCGGTCGGCCAACTTGATGAGTATGACCCGTGCATCTTGGGCCATCGAAAGGAGCATCTTTCGGTAGTTCTCTACCTGCTGTTCCGTGTGGGATCTGAACTCCACTCGACCAATCTTGGTGACCCCGTCCACGATCTGGCCGACCTCATAACCGAACTCCTCCTCGATATCGGTGAGGGTGATGGGGGTATCTTCCACCACATCGTGGATAAGGGCCGAGACCAGGGAGGCCGTGTCGAGTTTGAACTGGGCCAGCAGCGTGGCCACCTCCACGACATGCGTGACGTACTCCTCCCCCGAAGCTCGTTTTTGACCTTCGTGGGCTTCGGCGGCCAGCTCGTAGGCCTTTCGAACCTGGTCAACGTCCAGCCGGTCCGGGTATCTCTCCATGGCCCTGGCCAAGGGGCGTGGCAAACCCCGGATGGTCGCCGGCCCCTGGGGTGGGGCGTCGCCGTCCAGCGGGGTACGGTCGGAATCGCGGGTGATCTCGGTAGCCATGGCCTGAAGAATCTAATGGCGGCCCGCTTTTCATAGAAACC
>JABDNZ010000503.1 GCA_013043565.1 Gemmatimonadota bacterium
GCCCCCTCCCGCAGCAGTTCTCCGGAGGGGGCCGTCGCCATGAGGGCCGACAAACCCCTAGCCAACTCCCGGGCTTCGCCGGCCACCTCCCCGACCCCGAGGGGCGCTTCGTCCTCTTCCGGAAAGTCCAGGTGCTGAACCAGATGGGCCTGAAGAGAGACCAGGCCCTCCCTCAGCTGGGAGACCCTGAGCCCCAGCCCCCGGTCGAGTTGATGCAAGGCGGACTCTGCCGCACGGGGCGCCCGTGCCCCGATCAAATCCGCAACCGCCTCGGCCTGGGTGAGGTCGATCTTGCCGTGGAGGAAGGCGCGCTGGGTGAACTCCCCGGGCTCCGCGGACCGCGCACCCCGTGCCACGCAGGCTTCCACAACGGAAGCGGGAACCAGGTAGCCGCCGTGGGTGCTGAACTCTACCAGGTCCTCGCCCGTATAACTGGCCGGTCCGGGGAAGACCGTCACGAGGCACCGATCGATGGGGGCCCCGGTAGCCGGGTCCGCCAGGGTGGCCAAGGTGGCTCGACGGGGTTCGAAGGGGGCGGTGCCGTCCGGCCCTCCTGTCAGCTCACCGAGAATCTCCAACGCCGCTGGCCCGGACAAGCGCACGACCGCAACCGCTCCCATTCCGGGCGGAGTCGCCCGGGCCACGATCGTGTCGGGCTGGACCATCTGAACGGACTCGCGGTTCGACCGGTGCCCGAGGCCGGGGGACCGCTCCCGACCCCGGCGCCGGTCAGCTCGACTTGGGTGGGCCGGCAGCCCGGACCTTCTTCCGCTCGCCGGCAATCCAGTACTGCTGGGGTAGGGTGGCCACGTTGACCGCGGCATAGTACAGGTTCAGCCCCGAGGCGAACCTGAAGAAGATGAACACCATCATGATGGGCATGATCCACATCATCATCTTCATCTGAGGGTTCACCTGGTCCATCGAACGGAAGCTGATCCACTGCAGTAGGAACATGCTGAGCCCCATCAAGAGGGGCAGCAGATACAGGGGATCGGGGGCCGACAGGTCCGGCAGCCAAAGGAAGGGTTGGCCACGCAGTTCGATCGTATTCTGGAAGACGAAGAACAGCGCAATGAGGACCGGATATGGGATGAGCATGGGCAGACATCCCCCGAAGGGATTGAACCCGTGGTCCTTCCACAACTTGGTCATTTCCTTCTGCAACCGCTCCGGGTCGTTCTTGTACTTGGCCTGGATCTCCTGGAGCAGGGGCTGCACGGCCATATTGCGGAGCTGGGATCTCATGGCCCTCTGATTGAGCGGCCATAGCAGAACTCGCATCAGCACCGCAAAGATGATGAGGACCCAGCCGTAGCCGATCAGGAGCTGATCGTGAAGAAAGTTCAGCACCCAGAGGATCACTCCGACGAAGGGCCGGATGATGGGCCGCAGGAACGCCCACCCGTAGGGGTTCACTTCATGTAGATCGTCACCGGCGGCCATGAGCCGAGAGCGCTCGATCGGACCCAGGTACGTCCGGTATGCGTACCGCCCGTCGGATTGGACCTGGGCCGCAACACGGATCCGCGCCCGATCTTCGCCGGCCGGCTCGGCCCAGACTCCCGCGAGGGGATCTCCCTGCTGGGCCGCGGTCCCCGGAAGGACGGCGGCCACGAAGAACTTGCTCTTGGCCGCCCCCCAAAGGAGGGGACCCTCCAGAACCTCGGGCTCATCGACGCTCCGAAGGAGCCGGTTCTCGATTCCCCCATCGGCTCGATTCCCGGCGTAGGCCGCCATACTCGCCTCGCCGCTCTGATCCAGCTCGTTGTATGCCAGGCCGGGGCCCAGGTCCACGAAGAGGGCAGCTCGGTCGAGGGCCGGAAGGCTTCCGTCCACGTCGACCAGGTAGCGGTCCGCGTAGTAGGTATAGCGGATCTCATGGAAGAAGCGCCCCTCCGGATGGTCATACCGGAGCGTCAGAGTCCGGGGCTCGCTCTCTTCCTCGAGCTGGAGGTCGCCTTCGGGCTCCACCGTATAAACGAAGTCCGACAGGTCGACCGTGTCTCCGGCCACGACCAACCCAGTCCCCAGCATGCCCGTCGCCGGTTCCTCCACCAGCTCGGCGGCGCCTTCCCTGGCGAACGAGGCGTACTGGGTCACCCTCACGGAACGGACCACCGCGCCCCGGTTGGACAGCTCCATCTCGTACAGGGGAGTCGTGATCCGGATGGTGCGTTCCTCCGCACCGGCAACGGAAGGCTCCTCCTCCTCGGCAGGCAGATCGCTCTCGCTTACCTGGGGCGGAAGAGAGGGGGGAAGGGACGGCTCGGCCGCTTCGGGATCCCCGGCCGGTGGAGGGGTCTCGGCCGCCGCCGGCGCCTCCGGGACGGGGTCGTCCGGGACGATGGGGGGAAAGAGGATGTTCGTGGCCACGAGGACACCCATCATCAGGGCGATCGCAACCACGAATCGGAACTCAGTCCTCACCGTAGGACCTCCCGGGTCTCGGCGGGGGCGACTCGCACCCGGGGCTCCGGCACGGGATCGAATCCGGATCCACCCCAGGGATGGCAGCGCAGGATGCGCCGGAAAGCGAGCCAGCTTCCCCTGGCCGGTCCGTGGGACTCGACCGACTCGAGGGCATAGCGGGAGCACGTGGGATGATACCGGCACCGGGGCGGCCCCAGCGGGGAGATCCCCCGTTGATAGAACCGAATGGCGCCGATCATCAGCTTTGCGAGCACAGACCCTCCACCACCCCCAGGAACTGGGCGTTGAGCTCGTCCCATGAAGCCCGGTAGGCCGCAGGGCGGGCCCTCACCAGCACATCCACCGAAGGGCACACGTCGAACAGTGCCCCGAGTACCCGGATGCGACCGATTTCCTTCAGGCGGCGCTTCAAGCGATTCCTTTCCACCACCGTGTGGCGGGCCTTGGGAACGACGAATCCCAGTCGAGGTCGAGGCCGCGCGGTGGGCAGCACGAACACGTCCAGGCTCTCCGTCCGTACGCGCCGACCCCGGGCCAGGACCGCTCGGATCTCGGGGCCTTTGGTGACACGAGCCTGCTTGGGGAAGCGGGCGCCTCTCGCTGACCGGAACCCTGCCGGGCCTCCGGAAGACACGACCTTACCGGGCGTACTTGGACCCGACCCTCACAACCAGCTGGCGACGGCCGCGTTTCCGCCGGCGGTTCAAGGTCTTCCGCCCGGCCTTCGTGCTCATGCGCGCTCGGAACCCGTGCTTGTTGATCCGCTTCCGATTGCGAGGTCTGTAGGTCGGCTTCATCTGTGCGGGCCCAATCAAATACGGGTCCGAACGTGCCGAACCCCAGGTTCCGAAGTGGAAAAAGTTGAGCTTGGAAAGGTAGATTCGGAGTACACGAAGGGTCAACCACCAGGGGATGCCGGAGCCCCTCCAGGACGCGCCGCCCAGTCTCGAGGGGCACCCCTCCATAGGCCCCGGCGGCGGGTTTGAC
Source organism: Gemmatimonadota bacterium (assembly GCA_013043565.1). Lineage (GTDB taxonomy): Bacteria > Gemmatimonadota > Gemmatimonadetes > Longimicrobiales > Gaopeijiaceae > JABDNZ01. The sequence continues at coordinate 3,421 of JABDNZ010000503.1, forward strand.
TTCGCCCGTCGGCTCGGGTAGGTTCTCGCCCCTTTCCCACCGAAAACCGACAGGGCACGGAACTGGGCGCCTCTGAACTTTGGGACCGGATTCTGGAGCAGGCTCGGCTGGGCCTCCCTGAACAGAGTTTCCGCACATGGTTGTCCAGCGCCCGCGCCGCCTCGCTCGAAGAGGGCGTCCTGGAGATCGAAGCGCCGACTCCCTTCCACGCCGAGTGGTTGGAGGACAAGTTCGGCGACACCCTACGGGACATCGGCTCCCACGTGTGGGGCTCGCCCCTCCGACTCCGGTTCTCGGCTGCAGGCTCGGCTCCGCACCGCAACGTCCCGGAGGTGACCCTGGCCGAAGCCACATCCCCTCAGGTACCGGTTCTCGAGCCCGCTCCGGCGCCCCAGCCCCCCCGCGGCGGAACGGGCCTGAATGAGCGATACACCTTCGAGCGCTTCGTGGTCGGTAACGACAATCAGCTGGCCCAGGCCGCCAGCCAGGCCGCAGCCAAGAACCCCGCTCGTACGTACAACCCCCTGTTCCTGTATGGGGGGACGGGCCTGGGTAAGACCCACCTCATGCACGCGATCGGAAACGAGATCCTGGACCGCAGTCCCGAGGCTCGAATCTGTTACGTGCCCACGGAGCAGTTCACAAACGAGATGGTGACGGCCATCCGGGAAGGGCGGACCCCCGAGTTCCGGGCACGGTACCGAGCGATCGATCTCCTCCTGGTAGACGACGTCCAGTTTCTGGAGGGGAAGGAGCGAACCCAGGAGGAGTTCTTCCACACCTTCAATGCCCTGTACGACGCAGGCCGACAGATCGTGCTCACGAGCGACCGCCATCCAAAAGAGCTCGGCGGACTGGAAGGGCGGTTGGTGTCCCGGTTCGAATGGGGTCTGGTCGCTGACGTGAACCCGCCGGACTACGAGACCCGTGTTGCCATCCTGCGAAAGAAGGCGGACGAAGACGAGGTCGTCCTCGACCCCGACGTGCTGGACCTCATCGCCCGGTCTTGCGAGTCGTCCGTGCGAGAGCTGGAGGGGGCGATCATCAAGCTCCTGGCCTTCTCATCGCTGACACGGCAGGAACTCACGATGGAGCTGGCCGAGACCGCTCTTGCCAGCATCGTCCGGGGGAGTGGAAGCCAGCGCCGGTCTCTACGACCCGAATCCATCAGGGACCGGGTCGCAGAAGCCTGGGGCGTGTCCGGGTCGGCCCTGGCCTCGAAGCGCCGGACCCGGGACATCATGGTCCCTCGCCAGGTCGCCATGTATCTGATCAAAGAGTTCCTCGACCTTCCTCTCCAGAGCATCGGCGAAGCCTTCGGGGGAAGGGATCACTCCACGGTGATCCACTCTCTCAAGAAGGTGGAAGAGCGGTTGAACGACGATCCCGCCTTTCGCGGACGGGTCGATGAGGTCAGGAAGGAACTGGCTCAGAGTGCCTGACCGGGACACCAGCCTCTCATGCAACGAACTCCGCTGCCGGCACGTCTCTCCACGACATATCCACAACGGCTCTCCGGAGCCGGGGAAAACCGCCTCGATTTCCACCCTTTCCCACATCCCTGTGGGAGAGCGCGGAACAATCGCCGGGTTATCCACAGAAGTCCACAATTCCCCCATCCGGCCGTTGGGGCAGTGGACTCGGGCTCAGACACTCGAGTTCCGGGACCTTTTCCACCTTTCCACGGCCCCTACTACGACTACCTTTCTTTACTCTTATATCTAAAGACACTACAGGCGCGCTGAGTCGTCTCGAACGCCCCCCTTCCCAAGCTCCCCGATGAACCTCACGATCACCCGCCAAAACCTGCATCGTGGGCTGGCTGCCGTCTCTGCCAGCATCCCTACAAA
>JABDNZ010000515.1 GCA_013043565.1 Gemmatimonadota bacterium
ATTCATGCTGTTGTCCAAAGCGGCCTTCTCGTCGTCGGAGAGGGGCACTTCGATGATCCCCTCCATCCCACCCTTACCGACCTTGCAGGGCACGCCGATGAAGAGGCCTTCCTGTCCGTACTCGCCCTGGAGGTAGCAGGAGCAGGGGAAGATCCGCTTCTTGTCCTTTACGATGGCCTCGGCCATCTGGACTGCACCCGCCGCGGGGGCATAGTAGGCACTCCCCGTCTTCAGGTACCCCACGATCTCACCGCCGCCCTTTCGGGTCCGGGTGATGATCGGGTCCAGCGTCTCTTTGTCCAGGAAGAAGGTGAGGGGAATGCCGCTTACGGAAGCGTAGCTCACCAGGGGAACCATGCTGTCGCCGTGTCCGCCGAGGACCAGCGCCTGGATGTCCTCGACGCTCACGTCCATCTCGAGGGCCAGGAACGAGCGGAACCGGGCCGTGTCCAGGATCCCGGCCATGCCGAAGACCCGCTCCCTCGGGAACCCGGAGTTCTCGAAAGCCACATAGGCCATGACATCGAGGGGGTTCGACACGACGATGATGATGGAATCCGGCGCATACTTCTTCATGTTTTGGGCGCAGGCCTTTACGATCCCTGCGTTGATGGACAGGAGTTCCTCCCTGTCCATGCCCGGCTTCCGGGCCACACCGGCGGTCATGATGAAGATGTCGGTGCCCTTCGTGTCCTCCCAGTCGTTCGTACCCCTGACGCGGGTATCGAAGCCCAGAACCGGAGCGGCTTCCCATTGGTCCAGGCCTTTTCCGATGGGCACGCCCTCGAGGATGTCCAGGAGGATGACCTCCTTGGCCAGTTCTTGTTGGCTCGCCAGTAGAGAGCAACTCTCTCCGACGTGGCCGCCGCCGATTACCGAAATCTTGTTAACCATAACGTTCCCCAAAGTACGCAGGAATGAAATAAACACAGGGACATCCGGGGCAACCTACCGGGGCTCCAGGGGGGTGTCAACGGAGGGGAAGAGTCCTGCGTGAAAAAAGTCACCCAGCCTCGGTGACGGGGGTCATCCGCCCGTCTGGGACAGGGCGATCAGGCCGCCGGATCCGGAATCACTTCCCTGCACGAGATCGTGCCGTTCCGGTTTGATTCGGAGAGTTTCCTCAATCAGAGGCACCAGGTCCTGTCCAGCCCGTAGGGGGTCCCTGAGGTTGGTCTGAATATCGCCGAAGAGGCACGGCCGAAGCTGTCCATCCGCGGTAAGGCGGAGACGGTTGCAGTCGTCGCAGAAATTGTGGCTCATGGGCGTGATCACCCCCACCGTTCCCTTCGCTCCGGGGAATCGGAAATAGGCCGCAGGACCGTTCCCTTCGGGACCCGGGACGGATACCAGGTCACCCAGCTCACGAAGCCGTTCCAGAGCTTCCTCGCAGGAGAAGAAATCGTTCGCGCTGATCTCGAGGTTTGCGCCGGTGGGCATGATCTCGATGAACCTCACATGCCACGGGCGGTTTCGGGTGGCATCGGCGAAGTCCACGATTTCGTCGTCATTCTTCCCACGAATCAAAACGACGTTGATTTTGATGGGTTCGAGCCCGGCACTCTCGGCCGCTTCCAGCCCCGCCAGCACCCTCTCGAACGTCCCCTTCCGACGAGCAAGGGCGTCCACCCGCTCTTTTCTGAAAGAGTCCAGGGAAATATTCACCCGGGTCGCTCCGGCCTCCCTCAACGGCACGGCCATTTCTTCCAGGAGAACACCGTTGGTGGAAATGGCCAAATCCTGGATTCCAGGCACGGATGCGATCAGATCCACCAGGCGGGGGAGATCCTTTCGAATCAGGGGCTCGCCGCCGGTCAGCCGGACCCTCTTGAGCCCCCGGGGGGCCAGGACGGCCACGATGTCCCGGATCTCTTCATAGGTGAGGAGTTGGTCTTTTTTCAGCCAAGGGAGGCCCTCCTCAGGCATGCAATAGACACACCGGAGATTGCACTTGTCCGTCACGGAGATGCGGAGATACTCGATCCGTCGCCCGAAGGCGTCGGCCATGGTGCGGCCCTGGAAGACGGGGACCTGGGTCAACTCCCACCCTCCTCGCCCTGTCCGGGGCGGGGTCCCACTCCGCCTCGGCCGGCAGTGACGGATTCAGGACCCGGATCGTGGCCACCAACCCATCGGGTTTGACCATCCAGGTAATGCTCCCGCTTCCAAATGGGTAGCCGTCGTTTCAGCTCTTCGATGATGTAACGGGAAGCCTCGTACGCCTCTCCTCGGTGGGGGGTGGCCACCGCGATGGCCGTACTGACCTCACCGACGTTCAACTCGCCAATCCGGTGCAAAACAACGATCCGATCGGTGCCGAAGCGATGGGAAGCCTCGGAAGAGATGTCCGCCAGGGTTTTCTCGGCCATGCCCTGGTAAACCTCGTAGTCCAAACCGGACACGGGCCGACCCTCATTGTGGTCCCTGACCACGCCCAAGAAGAGGAGACAGGCTCCGTCTGTCGATGAGTTCAGGTCGGCCAGGACCGCTTCCGGTGCGATGGGATCGGATACGATGCCGGATCGTACCACCGTCAGCCTCCGGCCACCGGGGGAATGAACGCCACCACGTCACCGTTTTCGAGAACTCGGTCGTCGGCGGTGTATTCCTCGTTCACAGCCACCACGGGGTAAGGAGGAAGGCCAGCGAAGGCGCCCCCTCGGCCCCTGAGTTCGGCCACCAAGGCGGTCACATCGGTTCCTTCGGGGAGGGTAACCGTCATATCCCCCGTACCCAGAAGCTCCCGATAGGATGCAAAAAAAAGAAGTCGGATACGCATAGGCAAAAAAAAGGGAGGGCGGAAGGCCCTCCCCGGAACTGTAGGTCTCGTGGCCCTTTACGTCAACGGAGAATACGGTTCCCCGCCCTTCCCACACCGGGCCGGGAGGCCAAGCCCACTCCCCCACCTCGGCCGCCGCCGGTGCCCCTGCCTTGCCGGAGCTGCTGGAGGCGCTGCCCGAGGTTGTCCCTCAAACGGTAAAACCGAACCAGCTCCGGCGCGCTCATGATGGTCAAGAGCTCCTGCTGTTCCCTGCGGTAGAGCTCCAGCTCCTGTTGCTGGACCTCCAGCATTTCCTGGAGGATCTCTGCCGCTTCCTGGTCGGTCAGGTCCTGGAGCGCGGGGTCCCTCAATCGGTACCGGACAGAGGCCTGGGCCCGATTCAGAGCCGATCGTTCCTCCTGAAAGGACCGCATGATCCCCCTGAGCCCCTCCATCCTGGCTTGATCCCATCCCAGCTGGTTCTGGATCGAGCGCTGGAATCCCTGCTGAAGGCGCTGCTCCATCTGCATTCTTTGCCGTTGCCCACCGGGAGGTGGGTTCACCTGGGCCGACGCCAGCAATGGTGCCAGGGTCATGACGCTCGCCAATCCAAGCGCCGAAATAACTCTCAACATCATCCCTCCAACTCCTCTAGAAGGGTCTCCAGGTCCTCGTCGGAAAGGCCGTCGAAGACCGGGGCACCCGCAATCATTCCATCATCCCAAAGCCAGGACTCCGGCAAGGGCTCCTGGGAAGCCACCGCCGCCGGGTCCTGAACCAGCTCGGGGTTCCCACCGTTCCAGATGAGGCTCGTACCCAATGCCAGGACCACCACGGCCGCTGCCGACAGCGCCCAGGCAGGAGCCCATCTCCGCCGTGCGAGAGCGGCCCTCCCGGATCGGCCGGCACGTTCCGCGGCGGCGGGATCCGCGGAAGGCGCTTCACCAAGGCCCTGGCGAACCCGGGCCTGGATCTTCGCCTCCAGACCAGCAGGTACGGCTGGCCGTTGGTCCCTGATGGCCAAGATCACTTCGAGCTCCCGCTCGCACTCCGCGCAAGTGCGAAGGTGGTCTTCCACCAAACCACCGTCCGCCCGGTCGGTCTTACGAGCCCAATCCGGAAGGAGGTCTCGAACCTTCTCGCATTCTTTCCCGTTCACTTGGCCATCTCCTTGAGCCGCCGGATGCCATGGTGGTAGTTCACCCTGGCGGCACCCTCACTGGAGCCGATCACGGCTCCAATCTCCCTGAAACTCAATTCTTCAAAAATGCGC
>JABDNZ010000518.1 GCA_013043565.1 Gemmatimonadota bacterium
CTTCGGGGACCCTACGTTTCGATCCAGCGCCTCGGTGAGGGTCCGACGCTCGCCGCTTCCGTCGCTGGCTCGGATAGCGAGGTGCGTGGTCTCGAATGCGCTGAACCTGGGATCGTTTATCCCCGTCGTGTAGGCTATCCATTCTCCGTCGGGGGACCAGGCCGGGCTCCCATCGCCCCCCTCGTAGTCCGTGATTCGCACCAACGTCCCACCCTTGTCGGTGTTGCCGGCCGAAACCACCCAGATGTCGGAGTTGGAGTTGGCGTCCGGGTCCTCTGTCCGGTTGCTGGAGAAGGCCACCTTTGATCCGTCGGGGCTCCAGGCTGGGCTTCCCTCGTCCCACCGCCCCGATGTGATCTGGGTGAGCTTTTTGGTCGTCACATCGAAGACGTACAGGTGGGTCTTCCGGGTGTCCGTGAGGTAACCACGACCGTCTCTTTTCGTCTGGAGCCGGTTGATGACCCACGGCTCCCTGACCCGGGATCCTTCGGGTTTACCATCCTCCCCGGGGCCCGCAGCGGTGCTGTCCGCGTCGCGGATCGCCAGAAGGAGCTTCGAGCCATCGGGCGACCATTCGAACCCGCCGACCCCCTGTTCCACATCGGTGAGCTGCCGGGCCTCCCCGCCCCGGCGGTCCAGGACCCATACCTGGGTCTTGGATCCTTCGCCCCTACTGGCAGTGAAAGAGAGGTACTTCCCGTCGGGGCTCCACTTCGGACCGCCGACGGACTCGCTGGACATGGTGAGGGGAATGGGGTCCCCTCCCCGGGACGACACCATCCAGACCTGGGACTTGGACTCGTCCTTCTCCAAATTGGTGGTGCTCACGGTGTAGGCCACCCACTCCCCATCCGGGCTCACCTGTGCCCCGCCTACTCGTTTGACCCTGTACTGATCCTCGATCTCCATCTGTCGGGTTTGGGCCGCCATGGGGGAGCCCACGGCCAGGATCAGGGCCACCGGGATCGACACTCTCGCGACGCGCTTCATCGGGCACCTCCTTCCCCATCGGAAGGTGCTTCGGTTTGTTTCACGTACTTCCCGTACCATTTCAGGTACCTCTCGTAACGGTCCACCTGGTAGGGAAGGGAGAGGCCATGTCCCTGTCCTGGATAGACCACCAACTCCGTCTCACGACCCATTCTCTTTAGGGCCTGATAGATCTGCTCGCTGTTGTTCACCGGGACATTCCAGTCCTTCTCTCCGCACATGACCAGGGTGGGAGTGGTGATGTTCTCCACCTTGTTGAACGGGCTGATGCGCTCCCAGGCCTCCCGGTTTTCCCAGGGAAGGCCCAGCTCCTTCTCCCACTGGAGTTGGTAGTGATCATGACCGTAGTTGGTGACGTAGAGGAACTCCGAGGCGCCGGTGATGGCGGCCTTGAACCGATCCGTCTGAGTGATGACGTGGTCCGTAAGGATCCCTCCGTAGGACCAACCGCCGACCCCCAGGCGATCCGGGTCGGCCCAACCCTGCTCGATGGCATGGTCGACTCCGGCCATGACGTCTTGGTAGTCCCTGACACCCCACTCGGCCCATAGGTCGTAGCTGAAGGCCTGGCCGTAGCCCGACGACCCTCGGGGGTTTGTGGTCACAACCACGTAGCCGTTTGCGGCGAAGAGGTGAGCCTCGAAGTTGAAGGAGAGGGAGTACTGGGAGACGGGACCCCCATGAATGCGGAGGAGGGTCGGGTATTTGAGCCCTTCCTCGTATCCGGGAGGCAGGTAGAAGATTCCCTCGATCTCGGTGCCGTCGGCCGATGGGAAGGTCGCATTCACCACCTCGCCCAGGCGGATGCCCTCCAGGAACTCCTCGTTTACATGGGTCAGCTGGGTCAGTTCGCCGTTCCTTCCGGTCGCAAAGATCTCTCCGGGTAGAGCGGTCTTGGCCACGGATACGAACACCTCGTCCTTGGGACCCAGGTCGAAGCCCCTGGCCGTGAGGGGACCCGCCACCGGCCGGTCGATCCGGCCGTTCCGGACATCGACTCGCCCCACGTGGTTTTCCGCAGAGTCCTCCACGCCGAAAAAGATGTGGCGGCCGTCGGAGCTGAATCGGGGGCTGCTGACATTCCGGTCCAGGCCTTCCGTGAGAACGCGGACCTCCCCGCTCCCGTCGGACCGGGCCATGGCCAGGTCGTTGACTTCGTACCAGATGATGTCAGGCTCGTCCAGCATCGTGTACGCGATCCACTCACCGTCGGGACTCCACACCGGGCTGGAATCGGAGCCCGGATTTGTCGTGATCTGAACGAGGTCGTCCCCTTGGTCGGTGTTGGCCGCGTCAACCACCCAGATGTCGGAGTTGGAGTTCCCGTCGGGGTCCTCCGTCCGGTTGGCCACGAAGGCCACTTTCGATCCGTCGGGGCTCCAGGCCGGGGACCCTGCATCGAAATCACCTGACGTGATCTGGGTTGAGGTCTTCGTTTCCAGGTCGAAGACGTAGAGGTGGGTGTGCCGGTTACCGGTGATGTAGCCCACCCGGTCTTGCTTGAACTGAAGGCGGTCGATCTCCCAGGGCAGGGTATGCTTCGGCTTTTTATGCGCCGGCAAGGTGTCGACGGGGTCCGGATCCCTAATAGTGAGGAGGAGCTTGGACCCGTCCGGGGACCACACGTATCCGCTGATCCCCCACTTCTCCTTGGTGAGCTCCTGGCCCTCGCCCATTCGCCGGTCCATTACCCAGACCTGGGCATGGGCGCTATCGCCCCTGGTGGCAATGAAGGAGAGGTATTTCCCGTCCGGGCTCCAGTCGGGGCTCGACGCGGAATACCCTTCGGCGGTCATGGGAATGGGCTCCCCGCCCTCGGAGGGAACCATCCAAACCTGCGTCCCTGATTCTCCCGGCTCCAGGGAGGACGTGCTGACGGTGTAGGCCACCCACTCCCCTTCGGGGCTCACCTGCGGGGCTCCCACCCTCTTGATCCTGAACATGTCGTGGATCTGCAGGGATTGCCCGGCGTCTTCGATGGGGGTCTCCTGGGCGGAAAGAGGGGACACAATGGGCAGGACCAAGAGGATTGCTAGGACCGAGAGGCCCACTAGGAGACGTTGGGATTCTCTTTCCGCGGGTCGCATCCGGCGGTCGGTCATGATCGTTCTCCGGTTCTTTTTTGTTGCCACCGGATGAGGGTTCATCCGTTTGGGCTGAAGGTACGGCGGGGTTCCGGGGGGGCCAGGGTGCGGAAGACTGCTCCCGTGTCCGGACGGATGGAGTCGCCGGGGTTCACTGGAGAGAGGGTCAGAACCAGGATCAAACCGTTTCGGGCCCCGACCCGAAATCGGGTCTCGGCATAGGTTCGAGTCAGGTATTGGATCTCACGAATGTCTTCCAGGGGGAGAAACTGGAGGCTGAAGAGGGGTTTCGGCGGGATGTCGTTGATGAGGACCGTGGGCCCTCCCTGTACGGTGGGATCGGTCGGGTCTCCAAGCAGTGAGCCGGCGAGCCAAACGGGCCGGATCATCTGAATCAGCTCGAGTGCGTCACGGGCATCGGAAGCCTGGATTTCCTCCTGTGTTATCGCCCGGACCCCGCCCCTTCCGGTAACGGGCCGGCCTCGTGCACACGCGGCGAGGGACAAAAAAAGACCGAGAACCCCAACCGCGATCACTCCAGACCTAACCATTCCTCAAGTCGCTCTCTTCCAGCAGTCAGCCGCTCCAGAATACGGTCATGGTACGTGCTGCATGCCGCCCAGGGAAGTAAGGCGGATGTCCACATTGTGGTTCACCCGAAATCCCGCTGGCAGTTCCTTCCGGAGGTTCCGGGGCGACCCGGTTCGGCGATCAGCGGCTGGGTTGTGCCAACAGAAGTACACAGGCGATGGTCACCAAGGCTCCCAAGACCAATGGGACTATGTGGGTGCCGTCCCTCAAAAAGCCCACTAGGCCATAAAGCGCCAGGGTGTTCGCCGTCAAGTTCACGATGAGGCCCCAAACCCGTCCTGACCAAATCCCATACTGCCGGTCGAGATCGATCACCGGATCCACCATCCTATCCGATTGAATACGTAGACAATGGCTACGCAGTTGAGGAGGGTGAGTTGGAGCATGATTCCCAGATTCCAGAAGTAGGATTTGCTCCGATCTTCACCCAGAAGACGTCTGTCGTTCAGCAGCAGGTAGAAGGACCAACCCACGATATTGGTGGCCAGGGAAAGGAACGCTGCGATGGCAATCACCAACCAGACGGGTCGGGGATACCAGACGGCCAGAAAACCGATTTGAGGGAGGAGAGCGCAGACCTTCCACCGCCAAGACCCCGTATCGGGCGTCCATCCGAAGGCTTCGTGGATGGCGATGGCTCCGGCGATCCCCATGCCCACGGTGGTTGAGATGGGCACCGCCAGGAAAGCGATGTAGAACAGGACAGCAGACCAGGTGGAACCCAGGAGCGGCGCCAAGGACGACGCCAACTCAGGTGCGGTCTCCGGGGTGATGCCTACCTGGTGGAGCGTCCCGGCAAAGACGGCCATGACGAGGAAGTTGACGAGCACGAAGGGAAGAAAGAGCCCGAACACGATATCCACCCGAGCCAAGGTTTCGTGCTTTCGTCCCCATCCCCGAGCCAACCCGGCGTATTGGAAGAGCACCCAGTCCATGACCCCGATGGCTGCAGCCGAGGATGCCACGAACAAATCGACTCCCTCCACCCCGGACGGGAGCCAGGGCACAAAGGCTCCTCGGAGCAGGGCCCCCCAGTCCACGCCGACCAGGGCGAGGCAGATCCCAAAGCAGACCAGCATCACGCCTATGGCGAGCTTCATGAAGCTTTCGACGATCGCGATGCCCCTCTTCCCCCGGCCATAACTCAGGGTCAGGTAGCCGGTGACGGCCATGAAGAGGATCCAATTGACCTGCCGTGGAAACTCGAACCCCAGCATGGGGGCAAGGGACTCGATCAGGTGGGTGCCGATGCTGTACTGGCCGAAGTTGAAGATGACCGCTACCGCTGCTGTCCCGACGAGGCCCGTCATGAGCGAGCCGACGATGAGGCCGTGAAACCGGTTCTGTTCGACGATGACTCGGAACCCGCCGCGGCAGGTGAACCGGGCCGAAGCCGCCATCATGAACATGCCCAGGCCCATGGAAAGCCAGATCATCCAGAGGGTCTTGTACCCGAAGGCTGCCCCCGAAAGCATCGCGGCAGTGAGGGTGCCTGCCCCCAGTGTTGTTGCCGCACCCAGGAAGCCTGGGCCACCGAGCTTGAAGTACCCGAAAAGCTTCGACCAGGGTCGGGCCTGAGCCAGCCGATCCAACTCCGCGGCCTCGGCCTTCAGCTGTTCGGGCGGGAGTGCCTCCGCCAGGGGGTATTTCCGGACTTCATCCCGATCGTTCATTGGGTCTTACCGGCTGGCCAGTCCCCCGGCGGTCTCCCCACCATCCAGGACGAAGATCTGCCCGGTGATGTAACCAGCTTCATCGGAGGCCAGAAAAGCGAACAGAGCGGCCACTTCTTCCGGGGTGCCATGCCGCCTCAGGGGAATCTTGCGGTTGACCTCGTCCAGCATCTCGTCGGTGTATTCGGCACGTTGCATGGGCGTGAGGATATAACCGGGTGCGATGGCGTTGACCCGGATGCG
>JABDNZ010000536.1 GCA_013043565.1 Gemmatimonadota bacterium
GGTTTACATCCTGGACCAGGTGAGGGCCCTCGAGCGTGAGATGCGGGACTCCATTCGGGAGCAGGGCCTGGACGTTGAACCCCAGATCGTCGTGCTTAGCCGCCTGATCCCGGAGAGCCTGGGCACCACGTGCAATCAGCGTTTGGAGCCCATCATGGGGACCGAGCACGCCAGGATTCTCAGGGTCCCGTTCAGGAACGCCGCGGGTGAAGTCATCCCAGAGTGGATATCTCGCTTCGACGTCTGGCCCTATTTGGAGAGGTTTGCGGTGGAGGCGGAGGGAGCCCTGAAGGCCGAGTTGGGTGGGGATCCCGACTTCATCATCGGGAACTACTCCGATGGAAATCTGGTGGCCAGCCTTCTGTCCCGCCGTATGGGCGTGACCCAGTGCAACATCGCCCACGCCCTGGAGAAGACCAAGTACAGGGACTCCGACCTCCACTGGGAAGAGCTAGACGACCAATACCACTTCTCGTGCCAGTTCACGGCTGACCTGATCTCGATGAACACCGCGGACTTCATCATCACCAGCAGCTATCAGGAGATCGCCGGTACGGAGAGAGCGTGGGCCAGTATGAAAGCCACCAAGCTTTCACCATGCCTGGATTATACAGGGTCACCAGCGGGATCGATTCCTTCGATCCGAAATTCAACATCGTTTCTCCAGGGGCCGACCCAGGGGTCTTCTTCCCCTACTCCGATGAGGATCGACGAATACAGACCGTCATGGACGAGATCGCCGAATTGATCTTCGGCGGGACGGCGCCGCACGCCAGGGGTAAGCTAAAGGACCCCGACAAGCCGATCCTCTTCGCAATGTCCCGGCTCGATGTCATCAAGAACATGGCCGGCTTGACGGAGTGGTACGGGCGAAACGCCGAGCTCCGTGAGCGGGCCAATCTCCTTCTGGTCGGCGGGTTTCTGAATCCACACGACTCTGACGACAGGGACGAGCGCGTCCAGATCGAGCTGATGCATGAGCTCTTCGACGAGCACGATCTGGACGGCAATGCCCGTTGGGTTGAGATGCAGACCGACAAAAACCGCGTCGGCGAGCTCTATCGTTCGGTGGCCGACAAGCGAGGCGCGTTCGTCCAGCCGGCGCTCTTCGAGGGGTTTGGCCTCACGGTGGTTGAAGCCATGAGCTCGGGGCTCCCGGTGTTTGCCACCCGCTTCGGCGGGCCCTCGGAGATCGTCGAGGACGGTGTCTCGGGGTTCCACATCGATCCGAACCGCGGTGAGACGGCCTCCCAGCGCATGCTGGAGTTCTTCCTGGAGGCCGGGAAGGGACCCGAGGTCTGGGATTCCATCTCCGGGGCGGCCATCCAGCGGGTCAAGGAGAAGTACAACTGGGAACTCCATGCCAAGAAGCTCCTGTCCCTTTCCCGTATCTATGGTTTCTGGAAATACATCACAAATATCGAGCGGGAAGAGACCAGGCGTTATCTGGATATGTTTTATGGGCTCATGCTCCGGAGGCATTCCCAGAAGATGCTGGTGAGCTGACGCCTTTCCGGTTGCGGCAGGGGTGGTTGCGGAGCAACCGCCCCTGCTGTCATTTGCCTGGAGAAGTGGTTGCGCAGGCGTCCGATTTCAGCCCGTTATCCGTACGGAGTCCGGTCATGCGACAGGTTTTTCCCTTCCTCGAGGTACCTCTCACCGCAGCCCTCATGCCTGTGCTGGTGCTGGGATGCCAAGCGCCCGAACCGAGTTCGGAAGCCGAGCCCATGACGGCAGACCAGGTATCTTCGGTTGAGGCGCTGGATCTCGGTCCGAAGGAGGCCTTGGGTAAGCTCCTCTTCTTCGACCCCATGCTGTCGACGCCGCCGGGCCAATCCTGCTCTCACTGCCATGCGCCGGCCTCGGGCTTCGGGGATCCGAACCAGCAACTCCCGGTGTCTCGGGGTGCCCATCCGGACCGGTTCGGCAATCGTAACGATATGACGGCTTCTTACGCAGCCCACATCCCGCCGCTGGCTTTCGACGAGGAGGAAGGGCTCTGGGTAGGTGGCCTCTTTTGGGACGGCCGGGCAGCGTCGCTTACCGAGCAGGCGAAGGGCCCACCCCTGAATCCTTTGGAGATGGCGAACCCCGATGCCGAGGCAGTGGTGTCCTCGATTCGGGAGGCTGCCTACCGGGGTCAATTCCTGGCGGTGTATGGGGCGGATGCGTTGTCCGACGCCGACCAGGCTTTCGAGCACATGGCCGACGCCATTGCGGCTTATGAGATGACGAGGGAGTTCAGCCCCTTCGATTCGAAGTACGACCTCTACCTTGCAGGCGAAGTGGAGCTGACCCAGAGTGAAATGGAGGGCCTCGCTCTTTTCGAGGCTGAGGATAAGGGGAATTGCGCGGCCTGCCATCTTTCGGCGCCGGGTCCCGACGGATCACCGCCTTTGTTTACGGACTTCACCTACGACAACCTCGGTACACCCAAGAATCCGGAGAACCCGTTCTACTTCCTCCCCCCCGAGCTCAACCCCGATGGGGTGGACTATGTGGACCTCGGCTTGGGGCCGGTGGTGGGGGATCCGACTTTAAACGGTTTTTTTCGGGTACCGACACTCCGGAACGTGGAACTCACTCCGCCCTATATGCATAACGGCGTGTTCCACACCCTCTACCAGGTCGTGAGCTTCTACAACTCACGGGATGTGGCACCTTGGCCGGCGCCCGAGGTCCACACCAATGTGAATCGTGACGAGCTCGGCGACCTGGGCCTGACACCCGAAGAGATGGAGGCCATTGTGGCCTTCATGTTGACCCTCACGGATGGGTATCAGGCCGGAGCGGGTTGAGGAGCTTTCCGGGCTGGCTTACTCCCCTTTCATTCCCCTGATGCTGGAGGCACCGGCGGAAACCCTTCCGGCGGCCGCCTGTGCTGCGCCCCCTGTTCGTAGGCGAAGGCCAGCTTGAAGAGGAGACCTTCCGAGTAGGGACGGCCCAGAATCTGCAGGCCGGCCGGGAGGTTTCCGTAGCTGAACCCCATGGGGACAGTGATGGCTGGCATACCCGTGGCCGGAGCTACTCGTTGACTGTTGTCTCCCCGGTATTCCTGGCGGGCTCTGTCGATGTGGGCTGGGGGGGATGTCCAGGACGGATAGACCACGGCATCGAGGCCGACGGCATCCATCGCGGCCGTCAGGTCCCGGAGATATCCCTGCCGCTCGGGGTGTTCGAAGTAATCCGGGCAGGGCGGATCCCACTCGGAAGGATGTGTATTCAGGGGACGCTCGAGGTGGGATCGGAGAGACCTTTCCGCATACGGGGCGTATTCGCCGGTTTCGAGGACATCGAGGACGTCGGCCATGGGGGCGTCATCACCGAGAGACGCCAGGTACTGATACATGTCGTACCGGAAACGCTGGCAGAACATGCCTCGACGCTCCAGCTGAGCGCCAAGGTCGAAGTCAAAAGGATCCACGATCTCCGCTCCAAGGCGAGCCAAGTCGGAGAGAGCCTCTTCGAAGAGACGAGCGATGGCCGTATCCGTCGTTTCCGAGTCAACCAGATCCCGCATCACCCCAATTCGAGCTCCCTGTAAGCCTTCACTATCGAGGAACGCCGTATAGTCGGCTTCCTCTCGATCCCGACCGGCTTCGGTATATGGATCCTGGGGATCGTAGCCAGCCACAACGTTGAAGACCTTCGCCACGTCGGTGACCGTCCGGCCCATGGGGCCGGCGATATCCCTGTCGAAGGAAAGAGGAATGACGCCGTCCCGGCTCGTGAGCCCGATCGTCGATCGGATCCCCACCAGGGCGAGGTGGGACGAGGGTCCGCGGATGGAGTTTCCCGTATCGCTACCCAGGCCGATGAGGCCGAAACTCGCTGCAACGCCCGACGCCGTTCCCCCACTGGACCCGGCCGGCACCCGTTCGAGGTCATAGGCATTGGCGGTGGTATCGAACGAGGAGCTCACGGACTGGCGGGGGCTGAAGGCCCACTCGGCCATGTTCGTCTTTGCGATGATGATGGCGTCCTCTTCCCGGATCCTCCTGACCATGAACGCATCATCCGGGGGCAGGTTCTCGGCCAGAGAGATCGATCCGCCGGTGGTGACCATGTCGTGAGTATCGAAGTTGTCCTTGACCAGCATGGGCACACAGAAGAGTGAGCCCAGCTCCTCCCCTGCTTCGACCGCTTCGTCGAGTTCCTTCGCGCGAACGAGGGCGTTGGGATTCAGGACCGTGATGGCGTTGACAGTCTCCTCGTCATAGGCCTCGATCCGATCGATGTGAGCCTGGACAACCATCTGGCAGGTAGTCCGGCCAGAGAAAACCGCGTCCTGGACCTGGGAGATCGTGGCCTCAACCACGTCAATGGGTTCTGGTTTCGGCCCGCAACCCGACATTCCAGTGGCAAGGGTAAGGGCGAGGGTAAGGGCGAGGGCACGAACGCCTGAACTCGAGGTCATGATCGAACCGCTTCCGGTAGAGGAGATCCACGCCGAACGCAACCTGAAGCGGACATAATAGGCTGCCTGAGAAGGTCGGGGGAAGCCGGCCCGCCACCGGGCTTCCACCGGTTCGCTTACTTCGACCTTTCCATCCCTACCCCGGAGTGCCATTGTGGCGAGTCTTTGGTTTCGGATTTGAATGCCCAGGAGTCGAGATGTATGAGCTGACGGTCTCGGTAAAGAAAGTGATGGGGGAGTGCACGGCCTGCCCTCCAATGAAGGTCGGGGATTACTTCACCGTGAACGATGGAGACATTCAGATCCCCGAGGGAGGTTATGTCTGCCTTTGGGCTCTTCAGAGCCTCATTCCGGTCCTGACGCCGAAGGAAAGGAAGCTTGCGGAAGAGAAGGCCGACGATTGGATGTGGAGGGTGAAGCACGCCCAGTGTCCCGACCCGAACGGGCGGGTGGTCTTTCAGATCGAACAGACGGGATCGGTAGACCCTTCCGAAGAGAAAGGACACCGCGGGAGGGGCGAGGTGGTGGACCCAGACCCCGAGATGTCCACGCTGTCGGAGGAACATGGGACCTCGGAAGGACAGCTGGTCAACCTGAAGATCCATGTGGAATCCGTGACCGGAAAGTGCACGTCCCGTATGAAACCCGGGGCCGTCTTCACGCTTCGAAGCGGCAGACTCTACATCCCGCCTGGAGAGCGCATGTGCCTCTATGCCCTGCATGCAGCCCTCCCTTTCCTGGGCGCCAAACAGCGTACTCTGGAAGAAGGTGACTGGCTGAAGGAGGATAACCGGGTCCTCTGTCCGGACCCTGCAGGGAACGTCATCCTGAGAATCGAGCGGATGGAGTGATTCAGTGATCCATTGCGACATCAAGCTGTGTGTCGGCTGCCGGATGTGCGAGGTGGCCTGCAGTGCCGGGCACTTTGGCGCCGTCTCCCCGGCTTTGGCCCGAATCCGGGTTGCGAAGATGGACGAGACCGGCATCGATTTGGCCATCGCCTGTTTCAGCTGCAAGGAAAAGCCCTGCCTGGAGTGCCCCACGGAGGCCCTTTCCGTCGGGGACCGTGGAGAGATCGTCCTGGACTCTGACTATTGCGACGCGTGCGGGTTGTGTGCCGAGGCTTGCCCGGTGGGGGCCGTGGGGTTCTACGAGGAGCCCCTCTTCTGCGATCTGTGCGACGGGGACCCGAGTTGTGTAAAGGTCTGTCCGAGTGAGGCGCTCTCTTACCAGCCTGGGAAGGAAGTCTCCCTCGCGCCGTTCCTGGACGTTGGGGGGACTCCGGGCCAGCGTCGGGTCCACTTCGCCGGCGTAATTGCTGAGCCCCTCCGAAAGGGTTGGGCCGAAGGGAGGAGGGTGGACTCATGAGTATCTACCAGGGAAGCAGCCTGAGAGTGGACCTCACCACTCACGAGATCAGCCGCGGCTCCACCCCCGAGAACGGAATCGGTGGCCGAACCTGGAACAGCGTTACCCTTTTGCGGGAGCTCGAGGCGGGGATCGACCCGCTGGGGCCCGAAAACCTCCTCTGCATCTCCGTGGGGCCCCTGACCGGGACCGAGTTCGCAGCCACGTGCCGGATCATCGCCAGTGCAAAGAGCCCCCTGACCGGGTTCCTCGGCGACTCTGGGGCCCGAGGGTTTTTTGGTCCTGAAATGAGATGGGCAGGGGTAGACCAGATCGTTTTTTCCGGCGCGTCGGAGGAGTGGAAGTATCTCCATATCGACAACGATCAGATCGAGCTCAGGGACGCGTCGCACCTGGTGGGGTTGGACATTACCGACACGACGGTCCAGCTCATCGACGAGTTGGGGGATCCGGACCTGCAGGTGGCGGCCATCGGGCCGGCCGGCGAGAACCTGGTGAAATACGCCATCATCTCGTGCAACCTGGCCCGGGCCTGCGGCCGGACCGGCATGGGCGCTGTCATGGGCTCGAAAAAGCTCAAAGCCATTGTCGTCCGTGGAACCAAACCGACTCGCCCCGCCGACCCGGATCGGTTCAGGAATGCCTGCTCGGACCTGATCTCGAATATCGAGGCCCACCGCCAGTTCCGTTCCCGGCAGCTCTACGGCACCACACGGATCATGGACGCTCTGGCCGACTACGGTGTGCTGCCGGCATACCACTACCGGAGTGCCGTCTTTGAAGATCTCGACAAGGTCAGCTCCGATGCCCTCCGACGCGACCATGTCGTGAAGGGAAAGGCCTGTTACAACTGCAACGTCTACTGCTCCCGGTACAACTACACGAGCTACAGCGAGGGAGAGGGTCCCGAGTACGAGGCTCAGGCCGCATTCACGATCAAAGTCGGCGGGACGGACCTCGAGTTGGCCGTCCATGTCTCGAATCTGGTGAACCGGCTTGGGCTGGACTGCATCAGCACCGGTGAAGTCATCGCCTGGCTCATGGAATGCCGGCACGAAGGGATCATTTCGGACGACGACTGCGACGGGATCGACCTGTCCTGGGGCTCGAAGGAGGCGCTACTGAAGCTGCCCGAGATGATCGCCCACCGGCAGGGGATCGGTGACCTCCTTTCGGAGGGCACCAAACGGGTCGCCGAGAAGTTCGGGGCGGGGGCCAAGAAACTCACCGCCGAGGTCAAAGGCCTCGAGCTGTTCTCGGCCGATCCCAGAGGCATCAAGGGGTACGGCCTGATGAACGCCGTGAACTCCCGGGGAGGGGATCACTACCGGGGCGAGCCCATGATCGAGCTCACCGGAGACGAAGAGTTGGCCATGCGGAGAGTCGGGAACCCTCAAGCCGCACATCGGCTGAGTGAGGAAGGGAAGGGGGCCCTGGTGAATTACGCCGAGCATATGGGCCTTCTGTCCGACAGTCTCACCATCTGCAAGAACATCTCCTGTTGCATGGATGTCGTGGACTTCGATCTGGCTTCCGAAGCCTACTCGGGCTTTCTCGGGAAGGAGATCACCAAAGATGATCTGTGGTTGGCCTGCTCCCATGTGAGCCAGGTGGAGAGGGACTTCAATCTCCGAGAAGGGTTGAAGCGGGAGGATGACACCCTCCCGGACCGGTTCGTGAATCACCCCATTCCCGACGGGCCTGCGGAGGGGACGACCATCAACATCCACAAGTTGGTGGACGACTACTACCAGGTTAAGGGCTGGGAGACCTAGGAATGGCCTTATTTAGGAGGTAAGCACCCGTTGCGCTATGAAGGCCGGATGTGGCGGCCTCCGTCGGAGGCCCAATCGTACATCCTCCAAGCCACCATCGGTTGTTCGCACAACCTCTGCACCTACTGCGATATGTACCGGGACAAAGAGTTTCGGGAACGGAATCTCGCGGCGGTGTTGTTGGACATCGACGAAGCCGGGCGGATGTACCCCGGGGTCACGAAAGTCTTTGTAGCCGATGGAGACGCGCTGGTCATGGGTGTCTCCAGCTGGCTTTCCATTCTTCTTCGCCTCAGGAGCAGTTTCCCTTCCCTTCGCCGGGTTTCCTGCTACGCCACGGCTCAAAACGTTCTTGAAAAGAGTGAAGGCGAACTGCGGGAGTTACGGGAGGAGGGGCTTTCCCTCATCTACATTGGCCCGGAGTCCGGCGACGACGTGACCCTGAAGAGGATCGTGAAGGGGAACACCTTCCAGGATCATGCCGAGGCGGCCCAAAAGGCCCACGCAGCGGGGATGAAGGTCAGCGTGATCATGTTGCTGGGCGCCGGCGGGGTGGACCGAACCGAGGAGCACGCCGGGGAAACGGCTCGCCTGGTGACGGAAATGGACCCCGAATACCTCTCCGCCCTGACTCTCAGCGTGATCCCCGGGACGCCCCTTCACCGAATGATGGAGAAGGGGAAGTTCGAGCTCCCGTCCATAGAAGGTCTGCTCAGAGAACTTCGGACGATCGTGGCCGAGTCGGAGCCAACCAGGGCCATCTTTCGGACGAACCACGCCTCGAACTATCTGTCCCTGGCCGGGCGACTGCCCCGGGATAGGGACGCCATCGTCGCGGAAATCGATTCCGCCCTTCGGGGCGAGGTCCCCCTTCGCCCAGAGTATTTC
>JABDNZ010000539.1 GCA_013043565.1 Gemmatimonadota bacterium
GGCTCGTTCCGCCCTCGAAACGACCACATGTCCTGCTCGTTGCGTTGGTCCAAATATCGCCAGATCTGGAACCCCCAGGTCTGCTGGGGATCCTGCGAAAAGCGGAGTTGGCTGAAGGGGATGCGCATTTCGGCGCTCCATCCCTCCGAGTCCGCCTGGGTAGCCGCCTCCCAGATGGGATCCCACGACGGATCCCGATTGAATTGATCGCCTTTTACCCCCTGGGGGTTCACCTCGAACCAGACATCGTCCAGGTGGTTATGGTAGGGATCCAGCCGGATGATGAGCTTGTCGGTGGTGAGGGAGTTGAACGAACCGTTGTTACCGTCTGCGTCCAGGAGTTGATCCCGTCGGGCCAGGGGCGCCGCCACTCCGTTCGGCTGGTTCAGCCGTGCGCCGATGTAGATGGCCTCGTCGTCGTACAGGACCCGCACCTCCATGGGATAGGTGGAGGCCTCTCCCTCGTCGGGTTGGTACTGCCGAAGACTAGAGCTCGGAGCGGCGAGCTCCCAGGCGGTCTCCTCCAGGCGGCCGTCCATGGCGATGGCTCCCACCAGCCGCGCCGCCGTTGCTACCGGCACAGGCGTGGGGTGAGCTGGGTCGTCCACCGTCTGCCGCTGGGGAGTCGTGTCGACGAGGGTCTGGATCCGGGTCGGATCGACGGACCTCTTCCCCGGGGCCGGTCGGGCGGAGGTCTGGGCGCCGACGGAGCCGACGAGGAACGATATCAGAAAAGCCGGCAACGTGGCCGAGGGAAAGAGCCTTTTAAACATCATAACCGCCCGTCCGGGGTTCCGGTGAAAGGTGGACACCTATTTGGACGATCCCCGCAGGCTGAAGGTTTCGGTGGGGGAGCCGGAGGGTTCGACCGGGGATTGGACTGCCGAGGAGCCCGGTCACTTCGTCTTCCTTCCCGGGGTGATCTTTTGACCCATAAATTCCGTAGGATATAGGTAGGAGGGTATGTACCCCCTCCAGGGCACCCTGTCAGACGTCGGCCGAGTTCTGAAACGCGTTACGATGAACAAAGGTTTTCTCGAGGAGCTGTTGCGGCGCCGCATGCCGCAGATCGTGGGGTTATATCTGGCTGCGGGGTGGGGTCTTCTCGAGTTTACGGATTGGGCTACGGGCCGTTTCGGCCTCTCTGCGTTTTGGGAAGACTCTGTTGTGGTGTCCTGGGCGCTTCTGCTTCCTGTGGTGGCCGGCCTGGCCTGGAGATGGGGTGCGCCGGGGTCCTCCCCCCTGCCTCGACCTTTCCTGCGTCCTCCTGACCGGTCGGTGGCTGTGCTCCCCTTCCTCAACATGAGCGGGGATCCTGAGAACGACTATTTGGGCGATGGCCTGAGCGAAGAGGTCATCAACGCTCTGGTGAAAGTCCCCGACCTCCGCGTCGTCTCCCGGACCTCAGCATTCACCTACAAAGGCACCGCCAAGAAGATCCGAACCATCGGCAGAGAGCTGAACGTGGGTTCGGTCCTGGAGGGGAGCATTCAGCGGTTTGGGAATCGGATCAGGGTCACGACCCAGTTGGTGAGCGTCGAAGACGGATACCATCTCTGGTCCGAGCGATTCGACAAGGAGATGGAAGACCTCTTCGACATCGAGGACCAAATCGCTGAACAGGTGGCCCGAGCTCTACGCGTGATCCTGAAGAATGAGGAGTGGAAGAGCCCCCACCGGGCTCACCCCTCCGACATAAGAGCCTATGAGTATTGTCTCCGTGGCCAACAGTTCCTCATTCACCCGCGGCTCAAAAGCCTCGGCTTCGCTCGGCAGATGTTCGACAAGGCCCTGGATGTCGATCCTCGGTACGCCCCCGCTTGGGCCGGGGCCGCAGAGAGCGCAGCCCTGATCCACATGAACTACCCCTTGAGGGATCAGGAGCTGGAGGATGCGGACCGTCTGAGCCAGAGGGCTGTGGAGCTGGGGCCGACGTTGGCCGACGCTCATTCAGCCCGGGGATTCGCCCTCTTCCTCCTCCATCGGGTCGAGGAATCGGAGGCTGCGTTCCAGAGGTCCCTGGAGTTGGATCCCCTGCTCTTTCAGGCTCACTATTTCCACGCTCGCGCTTGCTATCAGCAAGGGCGCCTGGAAGAGGCTGCCGACAAGTTTCAGAAAGCTTCCGAGATCAGAGAGGATTACCAGGCCGCTTTCTTGGCTGCCCAATCCTCCGAAGCTCTGGGGCGTACGGAAGAAGCCGAGGCTCGGCGAATAAGAGCCCTGGCGGTGGCGGAAAAGCACATGGAGCTGAACCCCGATGACCCACGGGCAGCCACCATGCGGGCGGTTTCCCTATGCCGCCTGGGCCGGCCGGACGAGGGTCTTCACTGGGCGGAAAAGGCCCTGGAGATCGATCCAAACGATCCCGGGGTGCGCTACAATGTGGCCTGCCTCTACTCCCTGGAGGGGAAGGTGGAGGAGGCTATCCAATGCCTCGAAGCGGCAGTCAAGGCGGGCTTTCAGAACAAAGACTGGTTCCGTCACGACCCGGATCTGGATCCATTGAGGACCCACCCTCGCTTTCAGAGCCTGATCAGCGAGCTCTAGGGCGGGCCTCCCGCCAGTTGGCGGCGGGAGGCCAATACCGGCTAGTACCTCCTCTTTTTCTGGCTGGGACGTTGGAGCGGCGGATCAGAATTTCGGGGTCCCGGAGGCGTCGCTGCCCACGGCGATCCCGTCGTCCGGCGTAGTCGTCGGACGCGAAGGCAGACAGATGGACCAGCCCGATCTGCCCCAGGAGGAGGGGGAACGCCTGGACCCTGTGTCTCAAGTCCGATCGACGGCTCTCGCCTCCGTTTCCCGGGCCCTCTTCCGGACCTTGGATGGGGCGTGCTGGGGCGCCGGGGCGAACGTGTCCCTCCGGAAGTGCCAACGCCCCTGCTCCATGCAGGAGACCGGAATCTCGGTGATGCTGTTCGGGGACAGGATGATGTAGCGGTTGGTCATACGGTTCCTCCGTCCTTTTCGAGGTCTTCGTTATGCTGAGCCTCGCCCAGCGTGGCTTCGAGCATGGCAATTCCCTCCCTTCGTGGTCACGGGAGAGAAAGATCGCAGGGGGGGTGTGACAGTGGGGGGCACCGATCCAACCAGCGCCATCCTCCCCCTCAGCCCATCAGCTCCCGCAACATCTGGGAGCCCCTTCGGCTGGCCACCAGCCGGCTGCCGTCGTCGAGGCGGAGGAGAAAGCGGCGCTCGTCGTACTTCTCGATCTTGGCCACGTGGGAGAGGTTGACGATGTGGCCCCGATGAATCCGGAGGAACTCCTTCGGGTTCAACCGCTCCTGGATCTCCCCCAACGAGGAGTCCGATGAGAAGGTCGCGTCCGGTGTGACCAGGGAGACCCCTCCCGAGGTGGCGTCGATGCGGACGATCTGGTCGACAAGGATGGGGACGATCCCCCCTTTGTGACGGGCGAAAAGGCGAAGAGCGTGATACGAGCCGGGCTCTTTCCGCCCGTCTTTTCCAGTCAGCCCCTCGCCCACCAGCCGCACCCGCACCCGGTCCAGGCTCTCCATCAACCGGTCCTTGCCAAACGGCTTCACCAGATAGTCCAGGGCTCCGAACTCGAATGCGGAGAGGGCGTATTCGTCGTATGCCGTGGTGAAGATGACGGCCGTGTGGTGTGTGATCTTCTCCAGCACCTCTAGGCCCGATAGGCCGGGCATCCGAACATCCAGGAAGACCAGATCTGGCTCGAGCTTCTGAATGAGGCGAACGGCGTCCGAGCCGTTCCGGGCGTCTCCCACCACCTCGATCCAATCCACGTCCTTCAGGTATTCCCGGAGGGCCCGGACGGCCAAGGGCTCGTCTTCGCAGATCAGGACTTTGGCGATCCCGAATCCGTTGGAGCTGCTCATGGATCCGTTCCGTCCAAGGAGGGAGTTGGCTCGCCCGGCACCGGACTCCGGGCGTCCGGGATCGGCACGTCCAGGAGGGCGGAGAAGCCGTCACCCGGTGACGTGCTCCAGGTCAGGGAGGCCGCTTCGCCGAAGAGCGTTTGGAGCCGCCGTTGAAGGAGGTTCAATCCTTTTCCCTCGGCCCCCTGAACCGTCTCGGGCTTCGCACCCAATCCGTCGTCCTCCACGGAGATGGCCAGGAGGCCCGAGTCTCTCCGTACCCGGACCCTGATGCTGCCCCCTTCCTCCTTCGGGGCGATGCCATGTTTGATGGCGTTGTCCAGGAGTGTTTGAAGGGAGAAGGGCGGAACCGGGACCTGTTCCAGGTCGGTGTCGATG
>JABDNZ010000541.1 GCA_013043565.1 Gemmatimonadota bacterium
ATCGAGGACACGAGGTCCTCACGGGTGATGCCCATGAGGTCGTTGCGCACGTAGTCACAATAGTCCTTGAGGGTGTTATTCCCGCTGTTGAGGTCGACGTACTGGTTGATGGCCGAGAGACCCATGGCCACGGCGCCTGAACGATCTACCGCCGCTTTGTCTACCAGGGTGACTTTCAGACCGTGCTTTTTGGCCCAATACGATGCTTCAACGGCCACACCGCAGCCGGCCATACCGCCTCCGGAAATCAGAAGGTCGGTCTCGACTACTACAGTTTCGAAATCCGCCATTTTTCTTTATTCTCCTTGGATTCCTATCGAATTCTTGAGACCGTCCCCCTTAGAGGGTCGGAACCTTGTCGAACTTCACGGGGCCGCGCTCGGTGTTCAGGCCTTCGGGCTCACCCATGAGCGTGGGGCTCTTGATGTCGTCGTCCTGGGTAGGCCAATGGTCGAACGGTTGAGCCTGGCCCTCGGCGACGCCACGGCGAATCGGGAACTTGAACCGCTTGGGGCGGATCTCTTTGTCCCGGAACTGGACCGTCCACATGATGTCCTCAGAGCTCCGCATGGCCGTCACGCTAGCGCCCATGGGAACGAAGTCCTGATAGCCACGGACCTCGATCGCCTGGGTCGGGCAGATCTTCACGCAGCTATAGCACTCCCAGCACATCTGGGGGTCCTGGTTGTACGCCTTCATGATGTCCTTATCAAGGACCATGAGGTCGTTCGGGCAAATGTACTGGCAGGCGGTCTTGTCGAGCGCCTTGCACCCATCACATTTGTCCGGGATCACATAACTCGGCATACTGATCCTTCCTTTCCGCCCCGGAGCGGGCGACTGTGGGTACCCACCGAATTGTGAAAATTTTCACGCAAAAAACAAAAACAAAAAAAACTCGGGATCGTGAAGAGACCCCGAGGTTTAGCCACCGGTGTTCGCAGCGCGGCCATCATCCATCGGTTCGATGTCGTCGTCGTCTTAAAATCGGCAGTCATGGCGAAGGACTGCAGAAGCAACATCCGCGCCAATTCGAAACCGGTCGGGAGGCCCTCTTGGGGGCGTCCCCGGCTCACGTACTCGGCCACCTAGGAAACTCTCCTTCCATGGCAAAAAGGGGCCGTTTTACAGTCTTTTTCAGGAACCGCGAATTTTTTCACGAACAACAACCGGTCCGTGTCGTCCTCTTTCGTCCAGAATCCCGTGATATTTTTCACGAATCTATGATTCAACTCCATATCGGGTGATTGAGAACGGTTCTCAATCCTTAACCGAGTGTCACATCCTGACCCCTCCACTGGGACAATTTGCCCGCCCGTCGGGCCTCAAAGATCTTCCGGCCTGCAGGGCTCGTCACAGGGTTGGTCCAGGGTTGGGAGCTCACCGTTCTCCTCGGTTCTCAGGGCGTTCAAATGGTAGGCGACTTGAGCCAGTCCCAGGGAGATGTGTTCATTCCTGATGAGGACTCCTTCTGGGACAGTGAGCCTGGTGGGAGAGAAGTTCCAGATTGCCTGGATCCCAGCCGAAACCAGCCGGTCCGTGATGGTCTGGGAGACCGACACCGGCGTCGTCAGGACGGCCATCTTGATGTTGTTCTTCCTGACGAACGGCTTCATGGAGCGGATGCCTTGGACCTTCAGTCCAGCCTCGGTCAAGCCCACCTTCGAAGGGTCGTTGTCGAAAGCCGCGATGAACCGAAGGCCGTATCGGACGAACCCTGGATAGCTCAGGAGAGCTTTTCCCAGGTGGCCCGCTCCCACCAGTATGGCTGGGTAAGGTCGGTCGAAGCCAAAGACCAGGCGGATGGCCCGGCACACTTCGCAAACTTCGTATCCGACCCGGCTGATGCCCATGAGTCCGATGGCGCCAAAATCTTTCCGCACCTGGGTGGGATCGATGTGCAACGTGGCGCCCAGCTGGGCACTCGTAATGGTATCGATATTCTTCCGAGCGGTGACTTCCGATAGGTATCGGTAGTACCGCATCAACCGTTCGAGAACAACCGGCCGCAAGGGCTCCAAAAGACCTCCTGTCGCCCCTTGATGCTCGCTAAAAATGGAGCATGTGAGATTTCCATCACGTTTAGGGTATCGGGGAATTGAAGGGGCCTTGGCTCCTTCGTCAAGGGGGTTCGAGAACTTTTTCACGTAAGGGTTTTTTGGGGTGCCGCCGCGGTGAGGAGTGGGAGGGGTTCGCTTCTTCATCGTAACTTTCTTTCCCTACTGGTCGTCGGATATGGAAACCGTTCGCAGGCCCTCCCGTAGTACGAAGGAAGGACCTCGACCGACCCCACCCTGAGGAAGCGTGATGTCCGATCTCTTTCAGGATCTCCGTTTTGCCCTTCGCACCCTGGCCAGGCAGCCTGCGTTCGGCCTCACCGCCGTCGGAATGTTGGCCCTCGGGATCGGAGCGAACGCCGCGATCTTCGGGATCTTCAACGGGTTCTTCCTCAGGCCACTGCCTTTCTCCGAACCGGGTCAGCTCATCCGGCTGGACGAGCGCGCCCCTCGTTGGGACCTGGAGTACGTGGGGATGCCCTATCCGGATTTTCATTTCTGGCGGGAACGAAACGAAACGTTCCGGGGAATGGCCGTCGCGGGAGGGGAAGCGTTCGCCCTTTCCGATGAAGGTTCGGCCGAACGTCTGGGTGGAGCTTCCGTTACCCACGACATGGCCGAGGTCCTCGGGATTCAGCCCATACTGGGTCGGGATTTTTCCCCGGAGGACGACCTTCCCGGGGCTCCGGATATCGTGCTGTTGTCCGAGGGGCTCTGGGAAGAGAGGTGGGGAAGGGACCCGGAAGTCGTGGGTCAGGTGATCCGACTGGACGCCCGCCCCCACGAGATCGTCGGTGTCCTCCCGGACGAGGCGGCCTTCATCATGGAGGCAAGGCTTTGGACCCCGCTGCGGGCCGAGGTGGAGGAATCCTCCAACAATTACTTCCTGTTCGGGATCGGGCGCCTGCGGGACGGAGTCCCCTTGGAAACTGCTTTGGCAGATCTAGAGAGGATCCACGCGAACTTGAAAGAGGACGGGCCGGCATCGGACGATACCTATCCCATTCTTGAGCCCGTGCTGGAAAGGATCGTTGGGGACGCGAGAGGGCCCCTCCTGGCCTTGATGGCCTCGGTGGGTCTGCTCCTTCTGATCGCCTGTGCGAACATCGCGGGCCTCATGTTGGCCCGGGCTTTGGCTCGGGAAAAGGAGGTAGGGATCAGAGTCGCCCTGGGAGCGAGTCGAGGTCGGATCGTGAGGCAACTCCTCACCGAGAGCTTCACCCTGGCCGCTCTCGGGGGTGCCCTGGGCTCCCTTTTGGGGGTATGGGGGTCATCGGCCCTCATAGCCCTTTCGCCCGACGAACCCCCGCCGTGGGTTTCCTTCGATCCCGATTACCGGTTCTTGATCTTCGTGGTGGGGATCGTGGGTCTCACCGCCATTCTTTCGGGCCTCATACCGGCCCTCAGAGCTACTGGCACCCGGAGTTTCGGGATCAGCCTGGATGCTGCCACCCGTTCTACGGGTTCCATGGCCAAGAGCCGAGGTCTAAAAACGCTGGTGGTTGGGGAGGTCGCCCTGTCCGTGGTTCTTCTGGCCATGGCAGGACTTGGGATCAGGGATTTCCAGGCTGTGATGAGCGTGGAACCGGGTTTCGAAACAGAAGGGATCTTGACCTATGGCCTCGCCCTCCCGTCGGCGAAGTACGAGGACGACGAGTCCATACTCCAGTTCTGGGACCAGTACCTGGATCGGGTAAGGGCTCTTCCGGGCGCAGAGGTGGTCGGGGCAACCTCGGCCACCCCCCTGGGTGGACACTGGGGTCAGTTCTTCCGGGCCGAAGGGGCTCCGGAGCTGGGGCCGGACGATGTGGCCCCGGTGACCCTGAACCGGGTGGTCTCACCGGGCTACCTCGAGGCCATGGGCATCCGCCTCCTCTCCGGTCGGTTCTTCACTGAAGCCGACGGTCGGGACGAGGGGTCAAGAGCCGTGATCCTCAACGAAACCTGGGCCCGAGCGAACTTCCCTGACGAGGATCCTGTTGGGAAGCGGATCCAGGCTACGTGGGAGGGGGCGCCCTTCATGACCGTGGTCGGTGTCACGGAGGACACCAAGCACTATGGGCTCGATGAGGACATGAGGCAGGGGATCTTTCAACCACTCCCCCAGGTTTCCACCTCCTGGACCGCTATCGTCTTCAGGACCTCGCTGGATCCCCTTGCCTTGGTCCCTCAGATCCGCCAACTGACCCGGGACGCAGATCCGGACGTGCCGGTTGTGTTGCCCCGAACCATGCAAGAAATCCTGGACCAATCCCTGTGGCCCCGGAAGATCGTGGCGTGGCTCTTCGGGGGGTTCGCCTTGATGGCCCTGGTTTTGGCCGTGGGTGGCATCTATGGGGTACTCTCCTACACGGTGACCCAGAGGAACCTGGAGATCGGAATCCGCATGGCTTTGGGCGCTCGAGACGGGCAGGTGCTCGGTCAGGTCCTTGCGAGGGGAATGACCCTGGTGGGGATTGGCGCCGCCTTCGGATTGCTGGGAGCTTACGCCATGGCTCGAGCGATCTCGAGCATCTTCTTCGGGGTCGGGACCGGGAGCCCTGTCCTTTACGGGACAGTGGTGCTGATCCTCCTGGGGGTGGGTGTCCTGGCTAACCTCCTCCCCGCCCGGAAAGCGGCCCGGGTCAGCCCTGTAGGGGCCCTCCGGTCGGGGGAGTAGGTGGCAGGTTCGGGCCGGATTCGGCCGGGGGAATCCATGCGGCCGTATGGCTGCGCCTGGTCCGTCACTCCACCAGCACCAGCCGGAGGTCCATGACGTTGGTCAAAGTGGGACCCGTGATAATGAGGTCATCCAGGGGCTCGAAGAAGTTGTAGGAGTCGTTCACGGCGAGGTGGGATTCCGCATCCAACCCCTTCGATTGCCCCCGTTCCACCGTGTCCCCCAGGGCAAAGGCTCCGGCCGCGTCAGTGAGGCCATCGGTCCCGTCCGTCCCGACGCTCATGATGAGGACTCGGTTCAGGCCCTCGATCTCCAGAGCCGAAGCCAGCGCGAACTCCTGGTTACGGCCTCCCTTTCCTCCACCCTGCATCGTAACTGTGGTCTCACCCCCGGAGATGATGCACGCCGGCGGGGGGACTGGGTTCCCTGACCCCAGAACCTCTTTGGCGATGGCAGCGTGTACCCGGGCGACCTCGCGAGTCTCCCCCTCCACGTAGGACGAAAGGATCAGGGGATTGTATCCCAGCTCGCGGGCTTTCTCCCTAGCCGCCCGTACAGCCATGGCGTTACTCCCCACCACGACGTTCTGGGCCTTTTCGAAAGCTGGGTCCATGGCCTTCGGTGTCTCGGGGATCTCGCCTCGAGCGCCTGCCTCGAGGTGCCGAAGGGCCGCCTGGGGGATGGCCTCCGAGAGGTTGTAGCGGCTCAGGATCCGGAGGCTGTCGTAAAAGGTGCTTCGGTCTGGGACGGTCGGACCGGATGCGATCGTGTCGAGGTCGTCTCCGATGACGTCCGAAAGGATAAGTGCGACCAGGGCGGAGGGTTGAGCCAGGCCAGCCAGGCGCCCGCCTTTGATCCGGGATAGATGCTTCCGGACCGAATTGATCTCATGAATGGTGGCCCCGCAGTCCAGGAGACGGCGGGTCACGTCCTGTTTGTCGCCCAGCGAGACCCCCTTGGCCGGGGCGGGGGAAAGGGCAGATCCGCCCCCGGAGATCAGGCAAAACACCAAGTCCTCCTCGGTGGTATCGCCGAGGAATCGGATCATCTCCTTTGTTCCCCTGAGTCCCGCCTCGTCGGGGACCGGGTGCCCGGCCTCGACCACCCTTATCCCGCTCAGCGGGAACCTGTGGCCGTATTTCACGTTGATGAGTCCGCCTGAGATCCGGCTCCCGAGGAGGGTGGTCAAAGGTTTCGCCATGACGGCCGAGGCTTTCCCCATCCCGACAACCAAGACCCGGCCGAACTCCCGGAGTGAATACGGGACCCCATGTACCAGCAGCGTGTGTCCGTCGAGGTGAAGGTGTCGTTCGACCGCCTCCACCGGGTTGGCGGCCTGGAGTCCGGCTTGGAAAATCGTCAGGGCATGGCTTCTCAGGTCTGACCCGGACATGGTTTCCAAACTCCCCGGAGTGAGGTGATCGGCATTCGGCTCGGCGAATCGGGGTGGTTACCCAGGTAAAGTAGTTGTCCATGCCGAAATCCGCGCTATAGATTGCCTGGTACAGGTCAATCGAAGATTGCTTCAAAAGGTCAAACGGCATCCTGGA
The DNA here is from genome assembly GCA_013043565.1 of Gemmatimonadota bacterium. Classification (GTDB taxonomy): domain Bacteria; phylum Gemmatimonadota; class Gemmatimonadetes; order Longimicrobiales; family Gaopeijiaceae; genus JABDNZ01. The sequence goes on from JABDNZ010000541.1 coordinate 6,267, forward strand.
GTTGGCGATCGCGGGACGGCAGCTCCGAATCCTCGACCCCGATCCGGAGGGCCCCATGTTGGATCAACTTCTCGTCACCCTCGATGGATCCGATTTTGGCGACCATGCCCTCCCATTTGCCAGGGCCATCGCCGAGAAGACCGGGGCTTCGGTGAACCTCTCCCATGTCAGTTGTTGCGATCCTCCCACCGATCTCCTCCAGAACACGCCCTTCCAGTATGAGGGTGTGAGCATGGAGGCCTATGAGGAAAAGCACTCGGAGGAACGTCGGGAATACCTGAAGGGAAAGGCCGACGGGCTACAAAAGGTCCTTCCGGGGTCGAAGGTGGACTCGACTCTTCTGGAAGGGTACGTGACGGAGGCCCTCGAACGTCAGGCGAACGCCATCGATGCCAAGATGTTGATCATGACCACCCACGGTCGGACCGGGGTGAGCCGGGCTTGGCTCGGGAGTGTCGCCGATTCCCTCGTTCGTCACAGTAGCTTCCCACTTTTCGTAATCCGGCCCCTGGACGACGGAGAATCCTTCCCGGACCCGCGCTTTGAGCACTTCTTGGTACCGCTGGATGGATCGCCCATCGGGGAAAAAATCCTTGAGCCCACCGTAGACCTGGGCAAGGCCATGGGAGCCCGATTCACGCTCCTTCATGTGGTCGCACCCTACGTTACCGTGGGTGCCAGGGTCTCCCCCCTCCCTGCAGGGCATCTTCAGGAGAGACTGGAAAAGGCCGAGGAGTATCTGGAAGGTGTAACCGGAAGACTGAGGGCTCAGGGCCTGGAGGCCGAGCCCCTGATCGAGTCCCACTTCGCTCCGGCCAGGGCCATCCTCAACACTGCCGAGGCTCAGGGCGTAGACCTCATCTCCATAGCCACCCACGGGTACACCGGTGTGAAGAGGGCTCTACTCGGGAGTGTTACGGACAAGGTCTTGCGGGCGGCCCGGTGCCCTCTCCTCCTGGAACGCCCTTCGGCGGATTGATCCGTCAGGAGGGGAAGGACCTCAGGAGAAAACTCCCCTGATGTAGTCCTTCATGTAGTTGTTTTCCACTTCCACCTTCTTGCGGAGTGCGTTCACCACATCCCCGATGGACAGGATGCCTTGCATCCAACCCTGGTCCACGATGGGGAGATGGCGGATCCGGTTCTTGGTCATGATTTCCATGACGTAGTCGACGCTGTCCTCCGGGAGGGCGACTACCACGTCCTTCGTCATGACCTGCTCGACCTTCATGGCCGCCATGGAGGCTGGATCGTTGGCTGCCAGGCGGAGTATGTCCCGCTCGGTGAGAATCCCTTTCACCGCCTTTTCCTGCGCCACGACCACCGAGCCGATGTTGTGCTCCACGAGCAACCGCATGGCGTCTTGTAGCGGGAAAGACGGGGGTACGGTCACCACATCGTAGCCTTTTTCGTTGAGGAGGTCACGAATTTTCATGGCCATTCGCTCCTGAGAGGGTGTGTGGGGGGAATGGTGATACTCAGCATCAGAAAAAGGTTCCAGTTAAAAGAATCTTCTCAAGACCCGACACCCAGGGGGACCGGGCTTCCGAGGGACCTCATCCAGGGCGGATTCGCCATCGGTCTGCTATTATCCCTCTGATTCCCAACAAGGAGCCCAGAATGACCCGTTTATCGGCCAGCGCATTTCGTATCGGTCTTGGTTTCTCCCTGCTCGTCGCAATGGGGCATGCAGCCTGCTCTCCCGGCCAGGTGGCCCGGGACCAGTCCTGGGTAGCCCCCAAC
>JABDNZ010000064.1 GCA_013043565.1 Gemmatimonadota bacterium
GGCCCTCATCGCCCTTCGAACCCAGACCATTGACGGCTTCTACCTCTACCCCTCCGGAAACGCCACCGGGTCGGTCTTCATCGATCCTACGACGGTTCTCGTGGCCAACCAGGAGTCCGATGAAGTCGGGAAATTCAGCCTGGCGCAGGCGAACCAAACCATCTCGGAAACCGTCTCCGTCGCACCGAACCCTTCCGAGGTCATCACTGCCTCCGAGAACCTGGCTCTCGTGGTCTCATCCAACCTGGACGAGTTTTGGGCACCTCGGGGCGAAGGGGTGGTCACGTCTATCGATCCCCAAACGATGACCGTAATCGGCACGGCCGAAACGGGAGGGACCAACCCGCAGTTCGGAGCCATGGGACCCGATGGCCTGCTCTACGTTTCGAACACCGGTAACTACCTGGATCCGAGCTCGGTGGCCGTCATCGATCCTCAGACGATGATCAGGGTCCGGACCATCGAGGGGTTCCCGGCGGGATCTGGGGACATCTACGTGGACGACTCGGGACTGGTCTACGTATCGGGCTTCTTCTTTGGGACTGTGGTCTGGGATTCCCAGACGGGGGCTTTTGTCCGTGGACCGGCAAACCCGGTATGCGCCCCTTTGTCCGGGGGGGGGTGCCGGGGCGCCTCCAGCTCCTTTACAGCCTCCGACGGAGCCCTTTACCAGGCTTTTTTCGGTAGTGCGGCCCAGGGCCTCCAGCCCTGGGTGTTCCGGTACGAACCAGGAACCTTCGAGTTAGCGGACAGCATCCCTACCGGCCTCGGCCCCAGCGGACTGGAGATTCATACCTTTCGACACGCCTACGCCGGCTCCGAATGAAACGGATTCAGGTTCAGCGGCCTCGGTGCACGAGATCCTAACGGGGTCGGCTGAGGGGAAGGACCTGAGGGGATCCGGAATCCGGACCCGGGCCCGGGTGGGGAGCCACCACCACCGGCCACCTGTACACCCTCTCCACCGTTTCGTGGGTAAGGACCGAGGCCGGCTCCCCTTCTGCCTGGATCCGACCTGCATCCAGGAGGACGAGGCGCGACGAATAGCGAGCAGCCAGATTCAGGTTGTGGGTCGCCACGACCACCGTGAAGCCAGATTCGGTGGCCAGCTCCCTCATGAGCTCGAAGGTCTCCATCTCGTAGTGCAAATCCAACGCGGCGGTGGGCTCGTCGAGGACCAGGGTGGATGGCTCCTGGGCCAGAGCCCGGGCGATGCGGGCCCGCTGCCGCTCTCCGCCGGACAGTGTGCTGATGAGCCGACCCGCCAGACTATGCACCCCTGCCCTTTTCATGGCTTTTTCGACGGCGGCTTCGTCGTCCGGACCGGTCCTACCCAGAATGCCCACGTGCGGGAACCGTCCCATCTCCACCAGTTTTCGGACGGTAAGGGGGAAAGCCAATGGTTCGCCCTGAGGAACAAAAGCCACCTTTCCCGCGATGGCCCGACGAGACCACCGCTGAATCGATCGGCCAAGGAACTCTATGTTGCCGACGGTACTGGACAGTTCCCCGAGCATCACCTGGAGGAGCGTGGACTTCCCCGATCCGTTCGGCCCCAAGATCGCGAACATCTCTCCCGACGGGATCTCCAGGGAGATTCCCGAAAGGGCTTCTCTCCGAGCGGTCGGATACCTGAACGACACCCCCTCGACCTTGAACACAGAAGTCATCGGATCTCCTCATTCCTCAGGAGGAGCCATAAGAACACGGGGACCCCGATGAGGGCGGTCACCACCCCGACAGGGAGCTCGACCGGTGCCACGATCGTGCGGGCCACGGTGTCGGCCACCACCATCAGAAAAGCGCCTGCGACGGCGCTGCCGGGGAGAAGCCAGCGATGATCGCTTCCGCCGATCAATCTCAAAGCATGAGGTACCACCAGACCGACAAATCCGATCGCCCCTGCCCCGGCCACGCAGACGCCGACCACCAAAGAGGTGGCCAAATAGAGGCCGAGCTTGAACCGTCTCACGTCGACGCCAAGATGAAAAGCGCTCTGCTCACCCACCGAGAGGAGATTCAGAGGTCGGGCCAGGAGAGTCAGGCCCAGAAAGGCTGGAACCAGGTAGACCGAAAGGGTCGTAACCCCTTCCCAAGAGGCCCCCGCGAACGATCCCATGATCCAGAGGAGAGCTGCTCGGAAGGTCTCTACGTCTGCGAAATTGATGAGGAGAAGAAGAAGGGCGTTGAAGAAAGCGGCAATGACCACTCCAGAGAGGAGGAGAACCCGCGTGTCCAAACCCCGGCCTCGTCCCCCGGCCATGAACAAAACCAGGAACATTGCCAGGACGGCGCCCCCAAAGGCCGCCAGGGGTAGGGCCACCACCGAGCTGATCGTCAAGCCGAATACGATAGCCGTCACAGCGCCCAACGCCGCTCCGCTGGAAACACCGAGCACGTAAGGCTCGGCAAGGGGATTTCTGAGAAGGGCCTGAAAGACCGTGCCCGAAACGGCCAGCCCTCCCCCCACCATGGCTGCGAGGATCACTCGGGGCAGCCGCAGATTGGCCACGATCGTCTGGGTGGTTGGATCGGCCTGTCCCCGCAGAGCGTTCAGGAATTCCGCCAAGGGGATTTCGACCGGGCCCACCATGAGGGCTACCAGGGCGGCCGCCGCCAGGGCCACCAGGAACAAGAGAAGGCGGCCGATCACGGTTTGGGCCCTTCCGGGAGTTGGAATGCACTGGGGTGGAGGGCCTCGGCCAGGAAACGAACCGCTGTCGGAAACCCGGGGCCGGGTCGACTGAAGAGGTCGCCGTCCACAAAGATCACCCGGCTGGCCCGCACGGAGGGGACCATCCTCCACCCGGGGGTCGCCTGGAGCACCCCGAGGTCCCCGGTGGCGTATTCCCCCTGGGGCCAGATCAACACATCAGGGTCCCTCGCCAGGATGGCTTCGAAACCGACGGTCGGCCACGGCAAGGGAACATCTCCAAAAACGTTGGTGCCGCCAGCCAGCTCGATCAGTTCATGAATGAACGTGCCGGCGCCCGTAGTCATCGGTGGACTCGGGGCCACCACGTACATCACATGGACAGGAGGTAGCTCCTTGATGACTCCCGGAACTTCTGTAACACTCGATTCGATGTCCCTCGCCAGGG
>JABDNZ010000065.1 GCA_013043565.1 Gemmatimonadota bacterium
TCCGTCCACCCTCTCGGATGGCGAACCGTAGCTCCGGATCCATGGCGATGGGGCCGATCAGCTCCACTTCCATCTGAACGTTGTCCCCGGGCATGACCATTTCCACGCCCTCCGGAAGATTCGCAGCACCCGTCACGTCCGTCGTGCGGAAGTAGAACTGAGGACGATAGCCATCGAAGAACGGCGTGTGACGTCCACCCTCTTCCTTCGTCAGAACGTAGACCTCGGCCTTGAACTTCGTGTGAGGTGTGATGGACCCGGGCTTCGCGATCACCTGACCCCGCTCGATCTCTTCCTTGCCCACGCCCCGAAGCAACAGACCCGCGTTGTCCCCCGCCTGACCCTGGTCCAGGATCTTCCTGAACATCTCCACACCCGTCACCACGCTCTTGCGGTCACGGTCCAGGCCCACGATCGCCACTTCCTCACCCATCTTGATGATCCCACGCTCGATCCGGCCCGTCGCCACCGTCCCACGGCCCGTGATGCTGAACACATCCTCCACGGGCATCAGGAACGGCTTGTCGACGTCACGCTTCGGCTCCGGGATATAGTTGTCGATGGCGTCCATCAGCTCATCGATGCACTTCGTATCGTCGTTGCCCGGCTCCCCGTTCTCCAACGCCTTCAACGCGCTCCCCATCACCACAGGAAGATCGTCCCCAGGGAAGTCGTATTCGCTCAGCAGCTCCCGTACCTCCAGCTCCACCAGCTCCAGGAGCTCCTCATCGTCTACCATGTCCACCTTGTTCATGAACACGACGATGAAAGGCACGTTCACCTGACGGGCCAACAGGATGTGCTCCCGGGTCTGAGGCATCGGTCCATCCGCTGCACTCACCACCAGGATCGCCCCATCCATCTGTGCCGCACCCGTGATCATGTTCTTCACGTAGTCGGCGTGCCCCGGACAGTCCACGTGGGCGTAGTGACGGTTCTCCGTCTGGTACTCCACGTGGGCCGTGGCAATCGTGATCCCTCGCTCCCGCTCCTCTGGAGCCTTGTCGATCTGATCGAACGAGACGAAGTCCGCCAGATTCCGCTTGGACTGCACCTCTGTGATCGCCGCCGTCAACGTCGTCTTCCCATGGTCCACGTGACCAATCGTTCCCACGTTTACGTGCGGCTTCGTCCGCTCAAATTTCGCCTTGCCCATCGCTCTTCCTCGTACGGTTTTGGCTGTCGCCAGTCTCTTGGAAAAAAACTTTCGGTAGCCTCAATAACCCCCGGCGGCCATGATCTCCTCGGCCTTCCCCTGGGGCACCTCTTCGTAATGTGAAAACTGCATCGTGTAGACTGCCCGTCCCTGGCTCAGAGAGCGGAGCGTGGTGGAGTACCCGAACATTTCGGCCAACGGCACCGAGGCCCCGATAACCTGGGCATCGCCCCGATCCGTCATTCCCCCCACGCGGCCACGCCGGGCGGAGAGGTCGCCGATCAGGTCGCCCATGTAGTCGGACGGGGTCACGATTTCCACGTCCATCACCGGTTCAAGAAGCACCGGTTTGGATTTCTTCACGCCATCCTTGAGAGCCATGGATCCCGCGATCTTGAAGGCCATTTCCGAGGAGTCCACGTCGTGATAGGAGCCGTCGACCAGCTCCACTTTGACGTCGATGACCGGATACCCTGCCAGGATCCCGGTCTGCAAGGAGTCTTTGACCCCCTGCTCCACCGAGCTGATGTACTCCCTGGGAATGGCACCGCCCCGAATCTTGTCCTCGAAAAGGAAACCGACCCCGGCCTCGGTGGGCTCGAGATTGATCACAACGTGGCCGTACTGGCCGCGCCCTCCCGTTTGCCGGACGAATTTCCCGTGGACATTCTCGGAGGGCATCCGGATCGTCTCTCGATAGGACACCTGAGGACGCCCCACATTCGCGTCCACGCCGAACTCCCTGCGGAGGCGGTCGACCAGGACCTCCAGGTGGAGCTCGCCCATCCCGCTGATGATCGTTTGGCCGGTTTCCTCGTCCGTGTGGACTCGGAAGGTGGGGTCCTCGTCCGAGAGCTTCCCCAGCCCAGCCGCCAGCTTGTCCTGATCGGCCTTGGTCTTCGGCTCGATGGCCACGGAGATCACCGGCTCCGGGAACTTCATGGCTTCGAGGATGATGGGATGCTTTGGATCACAAATGGTGTCACCGGTTCGGACATCTTTGAACCCGATGGCTGCCGCGATATCCCCAGCGAAGACCTCGTCCCGCTCCTCCCTCTTGTTCGCGTGCATCTGAAGGATTCGCCCCACGCGTTCCTTTTTTTCCTTTACGGCATTCATCACGTGGGTGCCCGAGGGAATCGACCCGGAGTACACACGGAAGAATGTCAGTTTCCCCACGTAAGGATCGGTCATGATCTTGAAGGCCAGGGCGCTGAACGGTGCATCGTCCTTCGCTTCCCTGAACTCGTGGGTTTCGTCTTTGTGGGGCGGATGACCTTGGATGGGCGGGATGTCTTCAGGGGAAGGGAGATAATCGATAACGCCGTCGAGGAGAGCCTGAACGCCCTTGTTCTTGAAGGCGGAGCCGCAGAACACGGGGAAGATTTCACCTGAGACGGTGGCTTCCCGGATTGCCTTCCGGAGCTCGTCCTCCGTGGGCTCCTCCCCACTCAGGTACTTCTCCAGGAGCTCGTCGTCGTGCTCGACCGCGGCCTCGACGAGGTCGTGCCGGAGTTCGGCGACCTTCTCCTTCAATGAGTCCGGAACTTCGGTCTCGATGAACTTGGAGCCCAGCTCGTCTTCGTACACCGTGGCCTTCATGGCAACCAGGTCGATAGCCCCCGTGAAGAGGTCCCCGGCACCCAGCGGGTACTGGACCGGATGGGCGTTCGCCCCGAGGCGTTCCCTCATCATCCCGACGACGTTGTCGAAGTCCGAACCGATTCGGTCCATCTTGTTGACGAAGGCGATCCTGGGTACGCCGTAGCGGTCCGCCTGGCGCCAGACCGTCTCGGACTGGGGCTCGACGCCTCCCACCGCACAGAAAACGGCGACGGCCCCGTCCAGCACTCGGAGGGACCGCTCGACCTCGGCCGTGAAATCCACGTGGCCTGGGGTATCGATGATGTTGATTCGGTAGTCGATATCGTTCCGAAGCCAATGGGCGGTAGTGGCAGCCGAAGTGATCGTGATCCCCCGCTCCTGCTCCTGCTCCATCCAGTCCATGGTGGCGGCGCCATCATGGACCTCGCCCATCCGATGGACCCGTCCCGTGTAGAACAGGATCCTCTCGGTGGTGGTCGTCTTACCGGCATCGATATGGGCCATGATGCCGATATTGCGAAGCAGGTGAAGGGGGGTAATCCTAGGCATCTCTAAACGATCTCTTCTTTTCTCTTTCTTTCGTTCTCAGCATCAAAAAAGGAACGTCGAAACAATCGGGGCCGCTCTTTGCGCCGCGGTGTTCTTGGTTTCAGCATTCAAAGACCGCGGCCGTCGGCAGCCAGGGAGGACGTAGGGAAAAGAATCCCAGGGGTCCTCGTGGCCCCTCCTGTTTCGGCGCTCCTGGAGTCTCTCCTGGAGGGCCTGCCTCTGGCCTATTCAGCCAAAGACCCGGTCCGGTCCTGCGTTACCAGCGGTAGTGTGCGAACGCCTTGTTTGCCTCCGCCATCCTATGGGTATCTTCCTTCTTCTTGACCGTCGATCCTTCTCCGCGGCTGGCGGCCATGAACTCCGCTGCCAACCGTTCAGCCATCGTTTTTTCCCCGCGCTGCCGGGCGAACCCGATGAGCCACCGGATGGCCAGAGCGTTCCGACGCTCCGGACGAACCTCGATGGGCACCTGGTACGTGGCACCTCCGACCCGACGGCTTTTCACTTCCAGCGCCGGCTTGGCGTTGGTGAGGGCCGTGCGGAATACGTTCAGCCCGGGCTGCCCAGATTTGTCCTCCACGATATCCAACGCGTCGTAGAAGATCTTCTCAGCCAGGGACTTCTTCCCATCCAGCATGAGGGCATTGATGAATTTCGTGGCAGTAGAAGATTCGAAGCGGGAATCCGCCTGAATCTCTCTCTTGACTGCCCTTGTGCGACGACTCATGAACTCTCGCTAGCCTTCGTTGGCGGCCCTACTTGGGCCGCTTGGCTCCGTATTTCGAACGCCCCTGCCTCCGCTCCGACACTCCTGACGTATCCAGAGTCCCCCGGATGATGTGATACCGCACCCCAGGCAAGTCCTTCACCCGACCGCCGCGGATCAGAACGATGGAGTGCTCCTGGAGGTTGTGCCCTTCCCCTCCGATGTAGGAGGTAACCTCAAAACCGTTCGTCAACCGAACACGGGCGACCTTTCGAAGGGCCGAGTTCGGCTTCTTTGGAGTCGTTGTATACACCCGAGTGCAGACCCCCCGCCTTTGCGGGTTCTTCTGCAGAGCCGGGGCCTTGTTCTTTTTCTGAATGGCCTTTCGACCCTTCCGAACAAGTTGGTTGATGGTCGGCATACGCTCCGGGCTTTCGACGTCAAAAAAACGCCCTGGTGGGCGTGGGGTATTCTGGCTTCCGGCCCCGTGCCGGAAAAAGCCGCAATAGAGACTTGATAAGTTAAATGAGGCTCAGGGGGGTGTCAACGCCCGGAAATGCGGTAAAAACAAGGAAGGGGCCCGGCCCGACATGCCCGTTTCTCCCAGCGATGACACCCTGGGGGAGCTTCCCTAGTTTGCCAGGCCCACGGGGGGGATCGGAGAAAAGAATGCCTCCACATCGAATCCTGCTGGATCGACCTGGTAATACTGCCCCTTCAGGAACGTGCCCGTGGTGGGAAAATGGGGGGGCGGCCGGGTTGCGGCGCACCGGTCATAGGAATGGCGAATCACATAGCCGTGGCCATCCGGGAGCCCTACGGCACCCCGAGTGCTCTGGACAATCCCTCCTGACAGGTAAATACAGCCCCGGCCGGCTCGTTTTCCCTCGCAATACTGGGCCGAAGTGGGCCCTGAGGAGTAGTCCTCGACGGTGAAGACATCCAGGGCCAGGACCACGCCATGGAGAAACTCGGAGGCGGACTCGTCGAAGGTGTAGTAGGTGCTGGACCCGGGGACCTGAGCAGGAGCGTTCAGAAGGTTGTCGGATAACACTACCTTCTTCCCAGAGAAATATCCTGCGATGTCTTCGCAGCTTCCTGCGCCTGGATCCGTAGCGTAGATGATGTCGTCCCCGACCACGATGTCACTCGTCGCAGCTACCGTGACCCTTCCCCTCACCGTTCCACTGACGAGGACCTTCCCGTCGACAAAGATCACACCTCTGAACTCCGGGTTGTTGGGTCGGGAGATGGGCCAGAGGAAGTCGGCATCTGCCCGAAGAGCCCGAAGCTTGGGATGGACGGGGCCCCTCCATGGGAGCCAGGCGCCCCTTCCGTCGTCTGCGACGAACTCGTTCCAGAGCTCGTCTGATCCCCCCAAGTGACAACGCCTGGAGCTACTCCTCAATGCGAAAGCCCCGTCGTGGCCATGAACCGCCGGATTGTGGTCCGCGGCCGAGACGAATCGGCCATTGTGATAGTCCCCGCAGTTCTCCGATCCTCGGATGTCGTGCTGGGTGGACCATCCGGCGCATCTACCCCCGCGCCATTCGGTGCAATAGGTCGACAGCGTGACTTTGGCCGAGACCCACTCGGAATCATCGGACTGATAGACCCGAAAGAACCCTTCATCGTCATCCCTTCCATCCCCGTCCGCATTCAGGTCCACCGCCATGAACTCGATTCGAGTGGTAGCCTCGCCGGGGCCGCCGGAGTTGTCACCCAGAACATGAGCATGACCGAGTTGAGCCTGTCTTCGCAGATTCATCAGCTCGGCTGTTGTGGGAAGCTGGATGGCGGGAGAGTGCTCCCGGTACCCCTTTTCGAAACTCCCATTCCAGGCTTGGTAGATTCCCTCCGCCGTCGTGACCTCGTCGTGAAATGTCGCCCGGCTGTCGTGGACCCTGATCTGGCCGTTGGAGTGCAAGGGCCCCCAGACGTGGTCGTTGCCGCCGAAGTAGGCGTTCCCGTCTTCTCTGTCGGTGAAGTAGGCGAATCTCGCGAAACTCTCCTGGAGCACCTGCTGACGGCGAATGGCCACCCCGCCGGCATGATCCCTGACCAAGGACACCAAGTTTCCGGAGGCTCCGGGGTGCCCTGGGGTGGTGCCTGTGGACCCTGCGTAGGTCCATCGCCTGACGCCTGGAATCAACCGTCCAGCAACGTCCTGCACCGGAACGCCATCCTCGAACGTCAGGTATCCGGAATCCGGGAATAGAGAGGGATTGGCATTCAGGTGTGACCGGATCACTTCCAGGCCCCCGTCCGCCAGGCCGACCAGGTTGTTTTGCCGGGACCAATTCCTGTCCAGGAGCAGATGATTCGAGCCGAGGATCAAGGTGCCCATGACGAGGGCGCCCGTAACCAAGCCGACCAGAAGCGTCGTGATCAGGGCGATTCCCTCCTCACCCAACCCGGTCCCCTTCTCCGTCCTCCTCATGGCTGTCTTCTCCTGCACTTCTCCCTGAAGTAACGTCATGTGGTCGGGATGGTTACCGACGGTGCGGAAGCCATTCTCGACAGCGAGGGCGTACAGTCCTGGGCAGCCACGGCATACTCGTACGTCTCTCCCATGACCAGATCGGCATCCTGGTAGACATAGTCCTCTTCACCGGCCGGAATGCTCAAATAGGGTTCCTCCCACTCTCCGCTGCCGGCCAACCTCCTCCAGACGACATAGCGG
>JABDNZ010000565.1 GCA_013043565.1 Gemmatimonadota bacterium
GACTCAGGATCACATATGCCCGTCCGGTGATGGGGACCTCCAATCCCATTACGGCGATCTCGGATGCCGCATCCTGAGAAAGATGGAGGAGGAAGGTCTGATTGGCCGAATCCGTCCCGGGGTTTGAGCAGCCGATCATGGTGAAGAGAAGTGCTGCCCGTGAGGAGAATCGCTTCATGCTGGACCCGGCCTTTTCTCGCGGTTAGGTGTTTAAGACTACCTGGGTTCGGCCCCGAGGCCGAAGTACCCTTCTTGGAAGAGTGCAGTAAGGTTCACAACGGTTGGCATACCTGCAAGGGACGGAACCCCCGTTCGTGGCGTAACCAGTAAGGGTCGATCTGGAGCAGGGGGACCCTCCCCCTCTGGAGGTGGGTACCCTCGCCTGGCCACGTGCCTTTGATAAGATTGTTGGTCAGCCTGATTTCGTAGGCATCGATTCGATCACCTGAACCGGAGTACAGCATCATGGGTCCTGGGCGCCTTCTGGCTCTTCTCTCCCTTCTCGGAACGGTCTTGCTCCTCGGATGGCCTGGGGCTTCCTCGGCCCAGGACGGAACCAGGCTCCTGCGGTTCCCTCACATTCATGGCGATGCCGTGGTGTTCACCTACGGTGGGGACCTCTATACCGCACCACTCGCCGGCGGTGAGGCGAAGCGGCTCACCTCACACGAAGGCCTCGAGGTCTTCGCCCGTTACAGTCCCGACGGCCGGTGGATTGCCTTTTCCGGTGAGTATGCCGGAACACGGCAGGTCTATGTGATTCCCTCCACGGGAGGAACGCCCCGGCAGCTCACCTTCTACCCTGACGTCGGACCCATGCCGCCAAGGGGAGGTTACGACCATTTGGTCCTGGATTGGACCCCGGACGGATCGAAGATCATGGTTCGGGCCAACCGGACCCCCTTCGGCCAGCGGGTCGGACGTTATTACCTGGTGGATCCGGTGAGCGGCGGCCTCGAGGTCCCCCTCGAAATCCCCGAGGGAGCGTCGGGGGCGACCTTCGACGCCACGGGTACCAAGCTGGCCTACAACATCAAGAGCCGTGAATGGCGGCATTGGAAGCGTTATCGCGCAGGTAGGCAGCAGGACGTCTGGATCTACGACCTGGCCAACCACTCCTCGGAACAAATCACCACCGAAACGAGCACGGACAACTTTCCTCTTTGGGTAGGGGACGAAATCTATTTCGTGAGCGACCGGGACGAGAATGAGAAGTTGAACCTTTGGTCCTACGACACCGGCTCCGGGGAAAAGAGCCAGGTCACCCGGCATGCGGAATTCGATGTCATGTGGCCGAGCCGGGGGGTAGGAGGGGTCGTCTACGAGAACGGTGGATACATCTACCACCTCGATCCTGAAACCAAACAGAGCCGGAGGCTGGCAATCTCGGTAAGGGGAGACCGGCCCTATACGGCCCCCTACTTCAAGAACGTCTCCGACGACGTGGAGTCTTTCGACATCTCCCCGAGTGGGAAACGAGTGGTTTTTGGGGCCCGGGGGGAGATGTTCACCGTGCCGGCCGAAAACGGGAACATCCGGAACATCTCCAAAACGCCGGCCCATAGAGAGCGTGGAGTGGGTTGGTCCCCGGACGGAAAATGGATCTCCTTTTTCTCAGACGCCTCCGGAAACTACGATCTGTACGTCGCGCCCTCCGATCGTTCGGCGGAGCCGGAACGATTGGTACAGGGGGATGCCGTCTGGATGGACGGGGTGCAATGGTCACCCGACTCGGAATGGCTGGCCTGGTCGGACAACATGAACCGACTGAGGGCCATAGAACTCTCCTCCAAGCGCTTGGTGGAGATCGACCAGACCGGTTCGGGGGCTTTGAATGATTTCAGTTGGTCGGGAGACAGCAAGTGGATCGCTTATTCCAAGAACAGTCCCAACACCATTTCTGCCATCTGGCTCTATTCTTTTGACTCAGGGCAGAGGACCCGGGTCACCGATGACATGACGGACGAATCCAGTCCGGCTTTCGATCCTGAAGGCAGGTTCCTGTACTTCGTCTCCGCCCGGGATTTCGCCTTCGACGGGGCCGGGAGCAACTTCCAGTCAAGGATCTATGCGGCCACTCTGCGAAGGGATTTTGGCCATCCGTTCCCACCCAAGAGTGATGAGGAGCCCGGAGTGGTCGGGTCGGGGTCCGAGGGTTCAGAGGCGGACGAGGACTCGGCCGAGGGATCCGAGTCGGACCTCAGCATTGATCTCGACGGACTCGGCACCCGGGTCCTTCCCCTTCCTGGCCTGAGACCCGGGGGTTATCAGGGCATCATCCCCACCGGGGACGGCCTCCTCTATTTCTCCGGCGGCGCCCTCCACAAGTATTCGCTGGACGACCGGGAATCCTCCGAGATAATCTCCCGGATCAACGGTTTGGCTATCACGCCGGATCGCACGAAGCTGGCCTATCGGTCGGGGCAGTCCGACTTCGGGATCGTAAACGTCCGCCCAGGGGAATCCAACGACTCCGGCCGCCTCGATCTGGATGGGATGGAGCTGAGGATCGATCCCAAAGTCGAATGGGCCCAGGTGTACCACGATGCCTGGGTGATCATGCGAGATTGGTTCTATGACCCGGACATGCACGGCGTGGACTGGGATTCCATGTTCGATCGGTACGAACCTCTCGTGGACCATGTGTCGCACCGGGCCGACCTGGATTACGTCATCACCGAACTCATCGCCGAGATGAACGTGGGGCACGCCTATGCAAATTCCTCTCCCGAGATGCCCAGGCCGGAACGGGTCGAGATCGGCCTTCTCGGAGCCGAGTTACAGGTGGACGGCTCCCGGTACCGGATTTCAAACATTTTTCCCGGGGAAAACTGGCACGGGGAATACCGTTCTCCGTTGACCGAGCCGGGGATCGAGGTCAGCGAAGGAGATTACCTCATCGCTATCGACGGCGAGGATGTAACTGCCTCCGACAACCCCTATTCGTTCCTGGTTGGGAAGGCCGACCGAACGGTTGAGGTCACCGTCAACACCCGGCCGGTGGCGGAGGGTGCGAGGACGGTTACGGTTCGGCCCATAACTTCAGAGTTAGGCCTCCGGTACCAGGAGTGGGTCCGGGAAAACGCCGCTCTTGTCGACTCCCTTTCGGGAGGACGGATCGGGTATATCCATCTTCCGAACACCGGGGTCCCGGGCCACCGCGAACTTTTTGAGGGGTACAGGCCGCTCCATATGAAAGAGGCGCTCATCCTCGACGATCGATACAACGGGGGCGGCTTCATTCCCGAAGAGATGGCGTTCATGGTAGGGGCTCCCCTTCTCAACTACTGGGCCCGACGGAATCTGGATATCTACTCCCAGCCAGCGGTGGTGCACACGGGGCCCAAGGCTCTTCTCATCAATGGCCAGGCTTCGTCTGGTGGAGACGCCTTTCCGTACTATTTCAGAGAGCTCGGGTTGGGCCCCCTCATTGGAGAAAAGACGTGGGGTGGACTGGTAGGGATCAGCGGAAATCCGGCCTTCGTTGACGGTGGCAGCCTTTCGGTTCCCCGATTCGCCTTCATCGACGCTGAAGGAAACTGGGCTGTGGAAGCCGAGGGTGTGGCCCCCGATCCGGGATTCGAGGTTTTGGACCGGCCGGAGGACATCGCAGCTGGCCGGGAAGCCATCATCGAGAGAGCGGTGGAGCACCTGTTGCAGGAGCTGGAAAACCCTCAGTACCAACG
>JABDNZ010000566.1 GCA_013043565.1 Gemmatimonadota bacterium
CCTCTGGGCCACCCGGATGGTATCAACGCTTCCTAAGGGGATTCGGCCCTGGATCCTGAGCAACCTCGATTCGGGCAGGTATTCAACTCTTCGACCACGGGAGGTGGAGTCGGGGTGGGCCGTCACCACTTCTACGGTGAGGGCGCCCTCTCTGAGGTGGGGCCACCAGATGGTTCGAGCTGGACTCCCCACTTCTTCAGCCGCCGTCACCTCGATGTTCAGCACTCCCTCGGCGATGGAAAAGGCTCCACCGGTAGCTCCCGACGTGCCGGAGAGGTTTTGGACCATCCAACTGCCCGGGACGGTGGTGGAGTCCCAGCGACTGACGTCCACCACGAGGGCTCCCGAAACGGTCCGAATGCCCGCGGCCCAGAGGCCCTGGGCCAAGGAGTCCAAGGGCGCTTCAGCCGTTGGATAAAACCGCTCGGAGAGGGTCGGATCGCCGGTGGCGGGCAGAAGGAGATCACCGCGGAGAACGCTGCCGCTCTCGCCCAGGGTTCCCACCCCGAAGATCTCCGTGTCATACCGGTATTCCGGTCCGAGGAGCGACAGAGCGGTTGCGGTGGATAGGACCTTCATATTCGAGGCTGGGACGAACTTCAGGTGTGCATGCCGACTGTAGAGAATCTGCCCACGATCCGGGTCCACGATCCGGATACCCCAGTTGACCTGATCCAGGGGGGGCGTCGAGATGATCTCATCGATCTCCTCCTGGAGAGAGGGGCCGCCGCCGCCGGGGAATGACGCGCAGCCCGAACCAAAAAGCAGGGAAAGGAAGGCAACAGCCGCAGCCAAGGTTCTTCGTTCCGCCACAATCAACTCCGTCCTTCCTTCTAGTGTCTCGAAGGTTCCGTCTCGACATGGGTTATGGTTCGGCCGAGAACCTCCATGGTCCGCATTACTCCCCCCTGGTCCAACAGTTCGGTGGGGCTGCATCCCACGTGTCTTTTTAAAGCTTTTCCAAGAGCCCCACCGGACGAATACCCCAGTTTGAATGCGACGCTCTCCACCGTCTCGGCAGATCGCTCCAACAGGTGGCTGGCGCGTATCAAACGTCCCCAGAGGAGCAGGGCTCTTGGAGATCCAAGCCCCACGGCCTTCATCTCTCTCATGAACGACCTGGGGCTCATGGCCATGGCTGCGGCCAAATCGGAAGCCTGCGGGGTGTGCTCCGCGTGTTCGATAGCCCACCGAATGGCCTCCTGACCCAGAGGCGAAATCCTGACGGCACTTTCCCGGATCACCCGTGTGGCCAGGGATGCGGCGATGGCCCTGTCGACCACGGCCAGGACATCTCGGGCGTTCGGCCGGTTCTCCATCCGAATCACGCCGTCGACACTCAGTCGGCCAAGGTGGTAGAGGTCCATCTCCCTTTCGCTGAAATCCGACGCAATCACGAGGGCCACGTTGGGATGGTTTCGCTTCAAACTTCCGAGGGAGCTGAGGGGAATGGGCGGAGGGGGGTCGAAGATGTCCAAGATGCAGGCCTGGGGCTCACGCATCTTGATGGAGGCCACCAGATCTTCGATCCCTGCCACCGAACCAACACGATAGGGGGGCTCGAGCGCTCCGTTAAGAGCGGCAGCGGCCCTTTGGTCTGAAGGGAGAACTAGAATGTCGTCCAAGGTGGCTCCCCGAATCGGGGCGGTGGTTGTCCCTGGTTTGAACCCGGGTTATGAGGCTTCCACTGTAACAGCCGTCCCGTAGCAGAGCATCTCCGCTGCGCCGGACTGGACCATGGAGGTCTGGAACCGAACCGCCAGAACGGCGTTGGCGCCCAGGGAATCGGCCTCTTCCAGCATCCGGTCAATGGCCTGTTCCCGGGCCTCCGCCAGCATCTTGGTGTACTCGGTGATCTCTCCTCCGGCCACATTCCTGAGCACTGCGGTGATGTCTTTTCCCAGGTGGCGGGCACGGATGGTGTTCCCCCGGACCATCCCGTGGACTTGGGTTACCCGATGGCCAGGGAGGTCGTGTGTGGTGACGACGATCATCGTTGGATGTCCCGGTAGGGGTCTGTGAGCCAAACCCGGTAACGCTCCCAGATCACGCTGGCGAGCAGAATCAGGATTCCGATGCCGACTCCGCCCGTGGCGAGTTTCTGCCAGAGGAAGGATTCGGAAGTGAGGTAGAGATACACCCCGTAGGCAGCCCAGACCAGGGTGCCCACGATGAGCAGTACCCACCCGAACGGTTTCGCCAGGTGCCGGTTCACCGCGTTCCAGACACTCCCGTTTTGACCACCGTCGTTCAGCTTCAAGCTTTGGAGATCGTCTTTCATGGCTCGGTATACCGCCAGTTCTCGCCGGAGTTCGGTGGAACCATCCACCGCTCCTTCGATTCGGTTCCGTTCTTCAGGCCCTACCTCGCCATCGAGGTAGCGCATGAGTTCTTCGTGAGTCACCCGTTGCGACACAATTAAACCCTCACGGGTACGCGGCCCCGATGCTCTCGAGGGCCTCCTTCAACGCCCGCCTGGCATGGTACAGGCGGCTTGCCACTGTCCCCTCGGGGATCTCGAGGATTGCGGCGATCTCACCGTATCGGAAGCCCTGAAGTTCCTTGAGGACAAGAATCTCCCTGTGCTCATCCCCGATCTTCTCCAGGGCTTCCCAAATGATCTCCCGGGCCTGTGCTCGTTCCCGCAGACGAATGGGTCCGGTCTCAGGGTCGGCCGGTCTCAGCTCCAAGCGTTCGTCCAATGCTTCCAATCGAAAACGCGCCTTCCTACTCCGTAGTTGATCCCGACATTGGTTCCGGAGGATCTGAAAAAACCAAGGGCCGAAAGGCCTCTTCAAGTCAAACCTGGCCAGGGCCTCGAAGGTCTTGATAAAAGCGTTCTGAACAGCGTCCTTGGCGTCCTCCACGTTTCCCAACATGCCGAGGGCGAGGCGTAGGCCCGGCTGCTCGTATGCCCTCACGAGGGGTTCGTAAAACCGGGAATCGCCGGCCTTGCACTTTCTAATGAGCTCTCGCTCGACCTCCGGTCCCAATTCGGCTCCAGTCCTGACTTGTTAGTAGGAGTACGCCACGCCGCTGAAAACTCTTCATCACGACGCCAAAACATCAAGGATTCTTATTCAATCCCTCCGGACCTTCGACACAGGCGGAGCGCTCGAGTCCCGAGGTGGTTGGTCAGGACCCACCGGCTTCTTTTGCCTCCAGCACCATCCTTCTCACATCCGCCAGAAGTTCTTTGGCATCGTATACGATCCCGTCCTTCACGGTGTAGAGGATGCCGTCCGTCCGACCGACCTCGCCGGATTCGCTGAGCCGGACCGCCCCTGTGCCGTAAAGGACTTTGAGATTTCTGAGAGGGTTTTCCTTCACGATCACCAGATCGGCCTTGAGGCCCGGCCGGATGATTCCGAAGTCGATGGGCTCTCCCTTGGGCTCGAACAGCTCTTCGGCGCCGTAGAGGGTCGCCGACCGGAAGATCTCGGGGGGACTGAACCCGGCCTCCCGGAGCAGCTCTAGCTCCCGGACGTACTCAAAACCGAAGGTACTGTAGATGAATCCCGAGTCGGTTCCAACCGTTACGCGGCCGCCGGCGTTTTTGTAGTCGTTCAGGAAGTGCATCCACTTCTGGTAGAATTTCTTCCAGTGGTACTCGTCCTCGCTGGTCCAGTAGAACCAGTAGGATCCGTGGGCCCGGCGGCTGGGAGTGTAGTAATCCCACAGGGAGGGAAGGGTGTACTCCTCGTGCCACTCGGCGTTCATGGCCCGCTTCAGGTCCCTGCTGGCCTCATAGATGGTCATGGTGGGATCGAGGCCGAAGTCCAACTCCAGGAACTCGTCGATAAGGGCGTTCCACCGGTCGCTTCCCGGCTCGGCGGACTGGTACCAGAGGTGGGCCACATTCCCGAAGCGGTTTTGCTCGTTGTTGTAGTTGTAGTCCAGCGGCCAGTTCTGGATGCTGTAGTCCGTGAGCATGGACTCCATGAGGCCGTAGTAGTGGGTCATCATGTTCATGCCCAACCTGGCGGCGTCCAGAGCCGTCATGCGCACCACACCCATCTGATCCAGGTGGGCTACGGTGGACAGACCGTGTGCTTTGGACTCGGAGATGAGGGCCTCCATGACCTCCGGGTCGTAAGCTCCGAGCTTGATCCCGTCCACCTTCACCCCGTCGATCTCGACATTGGCCAGCCACTGGACCCAGGCCCTGGCCGATTCGGCGTCGTCCACCGGTCCCTGGTCCCACCCGGTGCCGGGTCTGTGGGTCGTGTTCATGCGGGGGGCTACGATCTCGTTCCGCTCCGATGCCGCTTTTTCCCTCAACGACCACTCGAATCCACCGAAGGGCACCCCCCGGACGGTCGTCACGCCGTGCGCCAGCCAGAGCTTGTAGATGTACTCCGCCTGGGGCGCCTTCGGAACGCCCCCGGTGTGGACGTGCATGTCGATGAATCCCGGAAGCACGTACATGCCGTGGGCGTCGATCTCATACGTAGCGCCCTGGGGGCGGCTTCGGTCGGAGATGGGCACGCCAGGGAATCCCACGGACCGAACGGAAGCGATTCGGTCTCCCTCCACCACGATGTCCACAGGACCCCTCGGCGGGGCACCGGTGCCGTCGATCATCATGGCTCCGCGGATGATGAAACGGTCGAAGGGGCCTTCTCCCTCATCGGGGCCTCTGGGGGTCGTGGGCTGCATCTGGGCCGAAAGGGCCGAGGTGAAGCACAGTGCCAGGGAAAGGGCGAGGGCAGAAAAAACTGTGCGCTTGGTCATTTGCTCTCCGGAAGCTGAGGCTGAATTCGGAGGCAATCTACCGGGGTTGGGGGGGTCTCTACAAATCCGAGCTTGAGAGGGGGAGTGTGGGGCAGAACATGAGACTCCCGAAGATCATTCGACGAGGTTACCCTTTATTGTTTGATCCGAGAATCCGGAGGCACTCAGGAGAAGCTATTGGCCCAGGAAGAACTGGACCTCGACACCCCACCCCAGGCCCTCACCAGGCCGGAAGCCGAAGATCAAGCCAGGGTCCTTCGGCGTACTCTTCAGAGGCACAACTACCTCTACTATGTCGAGGCTCAGCCGGAGATCTCGGACGGTGAATACGACACGCTCTTCCGCCGTCTCCAGGCCCTGGAGGGAACCTACCCCGAACTGGTGACCCCCGACTCTCCAACCCAAAGGGTGGGTGCGGAGCCGAGAGACGACCTTCCGACCATCCCTCACACGGCTCCCATGCTCTCCCTGGACTCCACCAAGGAAGAAGAAGACCTGGTCAGGTTCGACGAGCGCGTACGAAAGGCCGTGGGGGATCCGGTTCGGTACCTGGTCGAGCCGAAACTGGATGGGGCCTCCGTGGAGTTGGTCTACGAGGAGGGAGTGCTGGTTCGGGCCGTGACCCGGGGCAACGGCCAGGAAGGGGAGGGAGTGACCGAGAATGTCAGGACCATCTCCTCCGTACCACTCCGCCTGAGAGATGAGGTCCGTTCGGCTCCGCAGTTCCTGGCCATCAGGGGCGAGGTCCTCATGTACCTCTCGGCGTTCAGGGCCCTGAACGAGAGGTTGGTCGAAGAGGGTTCCGATCCCTTCGCAAATCCGCGGAACGCGTCGGCCGGTGCCCTCCGGCAGCTGGACCCCCGGATCACGGCGCAGCGACCGCTGGATCTTCTCGCTTTCGACATCCTCTCCGTGGTCGGGGTGGAGTTCAACGAAGATCGGGAGGTGGTGGAAGCCCTGAGGGACTGGGGTCTGAAGGTCCCTGAGCGGGTGGCCCTCCTGGACGACGTCGACGCTATTCTCGATTACCACCACGCCATCTTCTCCGACCGGGACGATTTGGACTACGAGATCGACGGCATCGTCATCAAGTTGAACGACTTGGCGGCCCGAGAGGGCATGGGAACCACCTCCCGCCATCCCCGATGGGCTCTTGCCTTCAAATTCGAGCCGAGAAAAGAGGTCACGCGGATCCAGCGGATCGCGGTGTCCGTGGGCCGGACCGGTGTGGTTACCCCGGTTGCCCTCCTCCTCCCGGCCGAGGTCGGAGGGGTAACCGTCTCCAGAGCATCCCTCCACAATCGGCAAGAGGTGGAGCGGAAGGACGTCAGGGAGGGAGATCTGGTTCGGATCCAACGGGCCGGTGACGTGATCCCTCAGGTCCTGGAAAGGGTGGCGGAGGAAGGGAAGCCAAGAGGGCCGGCTTTTCAGATGCCTGTGGAATGTCCCGCGTGCGGAACCTGCCTGGTGCAGCGTGGTCCTTTCACCGTTTGCGTGAACCAGCTCGGGTGTCCCGCTCAGCTAAAGGGCCGGATCATACATTTCGGATCCCGAAGCGCATTGGACATCGAGGGACTGGGGGAGGAGACGGCCGCCCTCTTCGTCCAGGAGGGGTTGGTGAAAGAGTTGGCCGATCTCTTTGACCTCCAGGCCGCGGACATCATGGACCTCCCGGGCTTCGCCGAGAAATCGGCCCAGAACCTCGTCCAGGGGATCCAAAGCCGAAAGAAGGTGGAACTTCGGAGGTTCCTCTACGGATTGGGCATCCCGGAGGTGGGGGAGGCGGTGGCTCGGGACCTGGCCTCCCACTTCGGGGATTTGGAGGCCATCCGGAATGCCGAGCGAGGCACCCTGGAAACGGTGGCCGGAATCGGTCCGAAGATGTCGGAGGTCATCCACGGGTTCTTCCATGAAGAACAGAACGCTCGCGCCATCGATGCCGTTCTCGGCAAGGGACTCGAGCTTTCCCCTCCCCCTTCTTCGGGTGGTGACGGGACGGCTCTGGCCGGAAAGAAGGTCGTGTTCACCGGGGGAATGGAAGGCCTTTCCAGACTCGAGGCGAAGAAGCTCGTGGAGGCCGCCGGAGGCAAGGCCGTGTCCTCGGTGAGCTCGTCCACCGACTTTGTGGTGGCAGGAGAGGACGCCGGGTCCAAGCTCGCGAAAGCCCGGGAACTTGGAGTGAATATCCTCACGGAAGCGGAGTTCCTCGAGCTCCTGAAGGGCCTACAGCAGGAAGATGAGGGTGGGGAAGGGGCTGTGGGCTGATCTTGGAGAACATGGAGATCGCCGCGGTACTGCGAGAGTTCGGAGACCTCCTCGAGATAAAGGGATCCAACCCCTTCCGTATCCGAGCCTACCGAAACGCCGTCCGTACGATCAACGATCTCACGCGTTCCCTCGCGTCCATGGTGGAGGGCGGGGAGGACCTGACCGAGCTCCCGGGCATCGGGAAGGAGATGGCGAACCATATTGGAGAGCTCGTTGAGTGGGGCGAGCTCAGCGTCCTCGAGGCATTGGGACAAGAAGTGCCTCGAAGCCTGACCGATCTGATTCGCCTGGACGGGGTCGGTCCGAAGAAGGCCAAACGCCTCTGGGAAGAGTTGGGGGTGACTTCGGTCGACGACCTGGAACAGGCCCTCGAGGAAGATCGGGTCGCCGGGCTGGCCGGGTTCGGGGCGAAGAGTGCCGAGAAGATCTTCCGATCAATCGAGGACTTCCGGAAACACCAGGGACGTTTCCTTCTTTCGGAAGTGGATGTTCTGGTCCGGCCCCTCATCCGTTACCTGGAGGAGGTGGGAGTCGTGGAGCGGGTGGAAGTAGCGGGGAGCTACCGCCGCCGAAAGGAGACGGTGGGAGATATCGACCTTCTCGTCCTTTCCGAGGACGGCCATGAGCAGGTTATGGACAGCTTTCAGGCCTATCCCGGTGTGGTAAGGGTCGAGGCGGCCGGGGGCTCGAAGGGCAGAGTTGTGCTCCGTTCAGGACTGCCGGTGGACCTGCGGATAGTCCCTCGGGACTCCTTCGGGGCGGCCCTTCACTACTTCTCCGGGTCGAAGGAACACAACGTCGCCATCAGGACCCTGGGGGTGAAGAAGGGGCTGAAGATCAGCGAGTACGGTGTGTTTTCCGAGAGTGAGGCGGAAGCAGGAGACTCCGGAGACAATAAAGTCGGAGGTGCGGAAGAGGCAGACGTCTTTTCCGCCGTGGGTCTCCCCTGGATCAATCCGCTCCTGCGAGAAAACCGGGGTGAGGTCGAAGCCGCCCGAGCCGGGGAGCTCCCGGAGGCGCTGAAAACCCAGGACATCCGTGGTGATCTTCAGATGCATAGCACCTGGAGCGATGGCGCCAATACGCTGCGGGAAATGGCTGAAGCATGCCGGGATCGGGGCTACGAGTATCTGTCCATCACCGATCACAGCCAGGCGGTGACCGTGGCCGGGGGCCTGAAACCGCCGCAGGTCAGGGAGCAGTGGGAACAGGTGGAGGAGGTGAGACAGCTTGTGGGTGGGATTCACCTTTTCCGCAGCTTGGAGGTGGATATCCTCAAAGATGGGTCTCTGGACATGCCGGACGAGATCCTGGCCGGCCTGGACCTGGTACTCGTCTCGGTCCACTCCTTCATGAACATGCCCATAGCCGAGATGACAAAGCGGGTCATCCGGGCGCTGGAGCACCCGCAGGTCGACATCCTGGCCCATCCCACCGGCCGGATCCTGAACCGTCGGGAGCCGTTTGCCATGGATGTGGATGCCGTCTTGCAGGCGGCAGCGGAGTTGGACGTGGCGGTGGAGCTCAACGCCCATCCGTCCAGGCTGGACCTCCACGATCGGCACGTGCGTCGGGCGAAGGAACTCGGAGTGAAAGTGGCAATCAACACCGACGCCCACTCCGTGCAGGACCTGGACCTCATGCGGTATGGATTGGATCAAGGCCGCAGAGGATGGCTCGAATCGGGAGACGTCTTGAATGCCATGAGCCTGGGAGAATTTCAGGTTTGGAAAGACAGGAAGAACCCATGACGAGGCGGCTGCCGTGCCCCTGATGGTGCTCCTCCTCCTCGCGGGGTTCGCGGCCCTCTATTTCGGTGCGGACTGGATGGTCCGCGGCGCGGCGAGGTTGCAGGGGAGCTTGGGCTTGAGCCCTATCGTCATCGGGCTCACCGTGGTGTCGCTAGGCACCTCGGCCCCTGAGTTGATCGTGGCTATTCTGGCTACCCTCAGGGGGAACGCTGACATCGCTGTGGGGAACGTCCTGGGATCAAATCTCGCGAACATCGGCCTGATCCTGGGGACGACGGCAATGGTTCGCCCTCTCCTGGTGGCGGACCGAGTGGTTCGGAGGGAGATCCCGATCATGATTCTCCTGACGGTCCTGCTGTTCCCCGTTGCCATGAACCACGAGGTGGGACGGGTGGATGGTGTTTTCCTTGTTTCCCTTCTGGCGGCCTACCTGACCTATGTTTTCTATCGAGGGAGAAAGGCCCCGGCTCCCCTCATCTCCGGGTACTCCTTGCTTGGGAAAGAAGCGCAAGCCAAAAGGACAGTTGAAATCTTCATGGATATCGGCCTTCTCGTGGCTGGGACCGTCGGGCTCCTCATGGGGGGGAGAGCCATCGTCGAGTCCGCCATCTACCTCTCCCGGAATCTGGGCGTCAGCGAGCTCGGAATGGGCCTGACCGTGGTCGCGATCGGAACCTCCCTTCCGGAGCTTGCGACATCCATCATGGCTGCCGCAAAGAAGCAGACCGATATCGCCGTGGGGAACGTTATCGGATCCAATATTTTTAATATCCTGGCTGTACTGGGGGTCACCGGTATGATCAAGCCCGTCGCCGTGGATCCGGGGGTCCTATGGGTAGAGCTCCCGGCCGTGGTTATGCTCTCCCTCTTGGTCTTGCTCGTGAGCCTCTTCCCCATGACCAAGGGGGAGTTCCGCATTCGCCGATGGGAAGGTGCACTCCTTCTCGGCACCTATCTGTGGCTGGGTTCCTGGATCCTATGACGTGGGTGCCAGGGGCCGAACTCACCTCTGCCTTACTGCTCTAGACCGCCTCCAGGGCCTGAGCCACATCGGCTATGAGGTCATCGGGGTCTTCCAAGCCGACCGAAATCCGCACCATGGCCGGGGTGATTCCGATCTTCTTTTGATCTTCCCTCGGAATGTCGGAGTGAGTCATGGCTCCAGGATGCTCCGCCAACGACTCGGTGCCTCCTAGGCTCACGGCCAGCTTGATGAGTTTCAGGGCATTAAGGAAGCGGAACGCCTCCTCCTCGCCGCCGTGAACTTCGAAGGCAATCATGGAGCCTGGGCCGGTGCAGTGGGTCCGATAAACCTCGTACCCTTCGTCGCCCTCCTTCAAAAGGCCGAGGTAACTGACCTTGGCTACCTTGGGGTGCTCGATGAGATAAGCTGCAAGTTTCTCGGCGTGCTCCGTTTCCTGCACCATCCGAACCTTCAGGGTCTCCAGGCTTCGCATGAGAAGGAAGCCGGTGAAGGGCCCGGCGATGTTTCCAAAGAAGGTTCGGGTCCCCTTCACCATGTCCACGTACTCCCTGTTACCCAGGACGGCTCCGGCGATGAGGTCGGAGTGGCCGCCGACATACTTGGTCAGGGAGTAGATAACGAGATCCGCACCGTGTTTCAGGGGTTGTTGGAAAACCGGTCCGAGGAAGGTGTTGTCGACTGTGAGCAGCACCTTACGGTCTCCGGTGCTGTACTCCCTGGCGACCCTCGCGCAGGCTTCGATGTCCACGAGGTCGTTGGTTGGATTGGAAGGGGTTTCCAGGCAAATCATTCGGAGTTTGTCCCTGCTGTCCTCCTCTTCTAGGACCTTCCTGATGCCGGCAGCTCCATCGGAAGATCGAAAGCAAGCCACCTCGATACCCATCTGAGGAAGGACTTCGTGAAAGAGATGCTCGGTTCCCCCATACGAGGGCTCGCTGAAGACGACCAGGTCTCCGGGGCGAAGGAAGGTGAGGGCTGTCGTTGAGATGGCAGCCATACCACTGGTGAACACGGCCGCTGCCTCGGCCCCGTCCCATAGGGTGAGGCGGTCCTCCAGGATCTCCAGGCTGGGGTTGTTCAGTCTGGAGTAGATCAGCCCCGTCTCGTCGTCGGGGTCCGATTCCACGAGGCCGTAAGCTCGGGCAAAGAACTCCTTTCCCGCTTCGGCGGTCTCGAAGACGAATGTGGATGTGGCGAAGATTGGCGCTTTTACGGCTCCTTCCGACCAATCCGGTCGATAGCCATAGCTCATCATCAGGCTCTCGGGCATCAGTTCCCTGTCGCCGATCTTTTTCTTTGCCTTCTTGTCCCACATGGGTGGAGTCCTCTGTTTTCTGATATGTACCTAGAGGTGAGGTTAGGTCAGGGCCAACCTACGGATCGCGACGGGGGGGTGCCAGCGCTCCCCGTTGCCGGTCCCCCGGCCGGGCACCGGGGTTGATCGTTCTTGCACGAACGACCTTCGGGCCGAACCTTTGCCGGGGGCTAGGGTGGCGGCCCGCATTCGGCGACCGGCCTCGGCCCTTGCTTCTTACCCACTCCGTGACGAAGAAACTCGAAGGGAGCTGTTAGACACGTTGTCCGAAGAGCTAGGAGGGTTACTCCCCAAGCTGTTGACGTCCCCCCCGGGGCCCCGTTCCCTGGAGATGGCGAGCCGCCTGTCTCGGGTGGAGTCTCGGAACGTCACTTACCTCACGCCGGATTATCCCGTCTTCTGGGAGGAGGCCCGGGGGGCAAACGTCCGGGACGTGGACGGGAACGTCTACGTCGATATGACTGGCGCCTTCGGGGTATCCGTGGCCGGGCACACGGCACAAGGGGTGGTTGACGGGATTCGGTCTCAGTCCGGTCGGTTGATCCACGGGATGGGTGACGTCCATCCTCCGGCGGCCAAAGTCGAGTTCCTGGAAGCTCTCGCTGGGTTGGGGCCGTGGCCCGAGAGCCGTGCTATCCTGGGATCGTCCGGATCGGAGGCCGTGGAAGCGGCGCTGAAGACGGCACTCCTCGTTGCCGGTAGGCCGGGCATACTGGCTTTTGAAGGGGCATATCACGGCCTTACCCTGGGCTCCCTCGCCACGACCCACAGGGAGGAGTTCAGGGGTCCTTTCTTGTCCCGCCTCTACGAAGGGGTGCGCTTTGCGCCCTACCCGAAACCCGGTGATGGCAGTAAGGAGATCAAGAAAAGCCTTGATAAGATTCGATGGCTGCTCCGGGAGGGCGACGGTGGAGACGAGGTCGGTGCCGTAATCATCGAACCCATTCAGGGGAGGGCCGGAGTACGGATCCCGCCGCCGGGGTATCTGGAAGCCCTCGCCGATCTGACCTGGAATGCAAAGGCCCTACTGATCTTCGACGAGATTTTCACGGGCCTCGGCCGTACCGGGGCCCTGTTCGGTTTCCTTCACGAAGGGGTCGTCCCCGACCTCCTTTGTTTGGGGAAGGGTTTGGGCGGCGGCCTGCCTCTGAGCGCATGTGTGGGTCCGGCGAAGATCATGGACGCCTGGCCACCCAGCCAAGGTGAAGCTATCCACACCAGTACTTTTCTCGGGAACCCCCTGGCCTGCGCCGCCGGTACCGCCTTCTTGAAGGAGTTGGTTTCGGGGGACCTGGTGGCCCGGTCCAAAGCCTTGGGTGAAACACTGCTGGATCTTCTTTCTGAAGAACTTGCCGGAGTCCCCGGTGTGAGTGAGGTGAGGGGCAGGGGCCTCTTTGTCGGAGTGGACCTCCGAGATCCCGACACGGGCGCACCTTTCCGGAAAGCCGCCGTTCGGGCGGCGACCCTGGCACTTCGGGATGGGATTCTGGTTTTGCCCGCCGGCGCTTACGGGCACGTCCTGGAGTTATCTCCGCCCCTGGTCATCACTCAAGAGCAGGTAGAATGGGTAGTGCCGAAGCTTGGCGGAGCGATTCGAGGAGCCCTGGAAGCGTAGTAATCGAATAGGGGCCCTACCCCACAATCTCCTCGCCGCCATCTACGTTGATGACGTTCCCCGTGATCCAGTGGGCCTTTGGAGAGCAGAGAGAAACCACGGCGTCTGCCACATCTTCGGGCGTCGTCAGACGGCCCGATGGATTTCTTTCCGTCGCGCCCTCGATGAGAAGGTCGTTTCCGGGGATCTTCCGAAGAGCCGGCGTGTCCGTGACCCCTCCCCGGAGAGCGTTTACGGTAATCCCCAGAGGGGCGAGCTCATAAGCAAGCTGACGGCAGTGGGACTCCAAAGCCGATTTTGCCGCGGATACCGGGCCGTAGCTCGGGATGATTCGGTTGGATCCGGAGGAAGTCATGGCAAACACCCGTGCGCCCTTTCCCAGCATTCCCCTTCGGATGGTGGCCTGCGTCCAATCTACGAGGGAATGCGCCATCACCCGGAGCGTCATATCCATCTGGCTTGACGAAACGGAGCCATCACCGACGTAGGGTCGGAGCGTTCCGAAAGCCAACGAGTGCATCAGGACACCGATGTCCTCATCCGGACCCAGAAGGCCCTTCATTTCCTCGAGGACGTCTTCCATCTTTTCTGGATCGGCAGCGTTAATGTTGAAGAAGTGGGCCCCTTGGCCCGTAGCCTCCAACTCAGCCTTGAGGAGCTTCACATGCTCCAGGCCTGCACGACGATCCAGGTGAACGCCGAAGATGTTGTAACCGGTCTCGGCCAGGGATCGTGCGCATGCCTCGCCAAATCCGCTGGACGCACCGAGGATCAGGGCCCAACGACCCTTACCAATGTCTTCCGACATTCCGAACGGCTCCGAATGAATGAGAAGAGAGGCCGGCGCCCTCCAGAGGGGCCGGCCACTGAAAAAAGATACGGAAGAGCCCTAAGGAGGCAACGCCGGTGAGGTCGGTGGCCTGGATTGTCGCATTCATGCTTCTGGGGAATCCGTCGGGTCCTGGCCAGGAATCTCCTCTGTCTCCCTATCAGGAGCAGTCCACGACCCGTCGCCCGGTTCTCCTCGTTCCAGGGTGGTTGGGACGTTCCATGGACATGATGGCCCTCAAAGAACGCCTTGAACGTGAGGGGTGGGACGGGGCTTCGGTGTTCCCCTTCGAGTTCGACGATCCGGTGGGAAGCAGCGTGGCGCATGCCGAAGAGCTCGAGGATGCCATTGAAGCGGTTCTGCGACAGACCGGGTCGCGGGAGCTGGATATCATCGCCCACTCCATGGGGGGGCTCGCTTTGTGGTTCCTCCTCCAAAAGAGGCAGGGGGCCCTCCCCATCAATCGGGCGGTGTTCCTGGCCACGCCGTTCCAGGGTACAGTGACTGCTTATCTGGCATGGGGGGAGGGTGGGCCCGAGATGGTCCCGGACAGCGAGTTCCTGCAAGAACGTCAGAGAGCAGGATGGCCCCAAAGGTGGGTGAACTCACTCGCCATACGGACCCCTCTGGATTTGACGGTGGTCCCGGGGTACGACGTGTCGCCCCTGGGCATCGACGACCAGGTGATTTGCTGCCCCACCCATCAAGGGCTTTTGGACCACGAGGAGACCTTCTTGTTGATTCGGGATTTCCTGCTGGATCGGCGCGAAGAAGAGGTGTATCCCGGAGCGGTTGGTTCCTGAGGGAGGCCGGCCCGGCTAGCGGGCCGAGGTCGCGAAGTCGATGCGCTGTGCCAGGTCCAGGTCCCTTTGAGTGATTCCACCAGCTTCGGGCGTGGTTAGGCTCAGGCGGACCATCTCGCCTCGGATATCGATCTCCGGGCGATGGCTGGTCTCGTCTGCCAGGCTGGCGATCCGGTTGACGAACACGATGGTGTCCCGGAACGACTTGAACTCGAACTCCTTCACCAGACGATCCTTTTTCGTCTTCCATCCCGGACGTTTCTCCAGCCATCCCTGGACGGACTGTTTGTTCAGCTTCTCACTCATCGGCTTCCTTGCTCGAATCCCTTGCACCCACATGGTGAAAGGGGGAGAGAAACATAATGCTGCGCGCAAGTGCTCCTGAAAGGGGTTGAGGCACTCTTTTCCTTTGGGTATTTTTAGGGCCGCCCTGGAGTTGGCGTTTATTGGGTTGTTTGCCCCCATCGTCTAGTGGCCCAGGATACCTGGTTCTCAGCCAGGAGACGGGGGTTCGATTCCCCCTGGGGGTACTGTTTGGCCAGGCCGGAAGGCCTGGCCGACTCTTTGGAAGGCGGCGCTCGAGGACCGCGCTGCACGACTGCGTTTGTAGGCCGCTTAGCTCAGTTGGCAGAGCACATCGCTCACATCGATGGGGTCGCTGGTTCGAGTCCAGCAGCGGCCATGGAAAAACCCGGCGGAACCGCCGGGTTTTTTTTTCTGTTCCCTCCATCTCCAGCCGTTAATTTCGGGAATGGCCTTCCTCCGTCACGGACCCGACTCGGTAGCACTCCATGCCTACCGCCATGACCGGGATCAGCAACTCGAGGGGAGAACATGAGAGAGTATCTCCGTATCGAGTTCGACCGGGCCGACCGTACCTATCGGGTCGGCGAAACCGTGGCTGGGAAGGTCTTGGTCGGTTCCCCTCGGGGCGACCAGTGCAAGGTTGTTCGCCTCAAAAGGTTTTGGCGAACGCACGGGAAGGGCAATGTGGATAAGGGCGAGCCAACGGTGACCCGTTTGCATACCGGACCCCTCTCCACCGACCGTCTCCACCAGTTCGAGTTCGAGTTTCCCGCCCCTGCCCGCCCGTTCACCTACCACGGCCGGTTTCTGAACGTAGACCAGTACGTCGAGGTCCACGTGGATCTTCCCTGGACCCGGGATCCAAGGCGGCTGGAGGAGTACGTCCTCCTTCCCGGCAGGCCGTCGGCTCCCGCTCCGTCCTTGTTGGAGCACAGAGAAAATCCAGTGGAGGACCTGGTTCCAGGATGCAGCGCAGCCATCGGTTCGATCGCTTTGGTGGTGGGGCTGATCGCCTTTGCCTCGGTAGGCGCCATGGGCCTTCTATTCCTTTTGGCAGCGGGCTTCTTCTTCCTTCCATACTTCAAAACCCTGGCGAAGAAACGGCTTGGGAGGGCCTCGGCTTTCCTCACGTCCCTCGTGGTGGACCCTGGTGGAGAAGCCGAAGTGGAGGTCAGGGTGTTTCCGGGAAAAACCACCCGGATGAACCTGGCGGTTCTCGAGCTGCAGGCCCGGGAAGTTTGTGTGGCTGGCACGGGATCGAATCGCCGTACCCACTCCCATGAGATTTTCAAAGGTGCCGCATCGCTCTCTGGTCCGGGTACGCTCGAGGGAGGGAAGTCCCGCCTGTTCAAGGGGTCCGTTCGAATCCCGAAGGACGCGCCGGTCAGCTTCAAGGGAGGTGCCAACAAGATTCTATGGGAGGCGAAGGTCAAGCTGGACGTTCCCAATTGGCCGGATTGGGTGAAGAAGATCCCTTTGGTGGTTTGGCCGGGTGAAGACTTGCTCCCGGGTGCCGAAGACCTCGAGACCCTTCCGCCCTCTCCAAAGGAGCCGATTGTTCTGGAGCCCGAGCCTGAGCCCCAACC
>JABDNZ010000567.1 GCA_013043565.1 Gemmatimonadota bacterium
GGTTGGGGCAACCTCCTCTCGATACGAACAGGGAGGGCTGACTAAGTGGAAGCGGGACTTCCTTCCAACCACCAAAACTCTACCCTTTTCCAATGCTCATTACGGTAACACTTCCGATTGCGCCTCCCACTAAGCCGCCAGTGAGATAGTCAGTGGCGTCTACCCACCTACGGTTTGTAAGAGCCACACGGCTGCGGTCCTCATGGCGAAAGTGGGTACACCGATCCCACCGATTCAGGAGCAGCTTGGACAAGAGAGGATTGAACAGACGATGGCCAACGCGAAGCTCTACCCCGAATACTCCGATATCCGAAAATACCATCGTGAGATTGAGGGGAGGCTGGGTCTG
The DNA here is from genome assembly GCA_013043565.1 of Gemmatimonadota bacterium. Lineage (GTDB taxonomy): Bacteria > Gemmatimonadota > Gemmatimonadetes > Longimicrobiales > Gaopeijiaceae > JABDNZ01. The sequence continues at coordinate 350 of JABDNZ010000567.1, forward strand.
AGTTCTGAAGTTTGGGGCACAACCTGGGGTACATGGGAGACAAGCCGGGGCAGACCTCCCCGGCTCATGTCTCAAAAGCCCCTGTGAATCAAAACGGAGGGGGTGGGACTCGAACCCACATACGCTTGCGCGCGCCGGTTTTCAAGACCGGTTCCTTAGCCATTCGGACACCCCTCCAGGTGTCTTCAAAGATGAGGAAAGAGAGCCGAGGGATCAATCGGGGTTGTTGGGACAAGCCGTCCCACGCGTTTCCGCGGAAACGTCGGGAAGCGGTCCCCAAGGCCAGGTTTAGCGAACCACCATTCCGCGGGAGGGCTGGGGCCGCGGCCGTAACCGACGGGAGTGTCGGGGGAGGCATCCGATCCGCCCGGAGCGATTCTTCGGCGCCACCTTCCAAGCCCACGCAAAATCAGGCCGCCCCTGCGCCGTCGGTTAAGCGACGGGCGGATCGGGTGCCTCCCGCGTCAAAGCCCCCTAGTGCCTGAACGACCTCCGGCCCGTAAACACCATGGCGATCCCATGCTCGTTGGCCGCGGCGATGACCTCCTCGTCCCTCATGGAGCCACCGGGCTCCACGATGGCCTTCACACCCGCCTCGGCAGCCGCGTCTACCCCGTCCCGGAACGGGAAGAACGCATCGGACGCCAGAGCGGCCCCGGCCAGGTCGAGCCCCGCCTCCCCGGCTTTTCTCACCGCGATCTTGGAGGAGTCCACCCGGCTCATCTGCCCTGCCCCGATCCCCAAGGTACCCCCGTTCGCGGCCAGAAGAATCGCGTTGGACTTCACGCCGTAAACAGCTGCCCAGGCGAACTTGAGGTCGTCCATTTCGGCGTCTGTGGGAGCCCTATCCGTGACGACCTTCCACTCCTCCCCGTCCAGGCCATAGTAGGGCGGGTTGGGCGGTCCCTGCATGAGGACGCCGCCGTACACGCTCCGGAACACCTGGGCCTCGGGGATCCGGCTGTGGGCCGCCAGGATGCGGGCAGCGTTCCGGACGCCTTCCTCGGCCTCTTCCCACCAGGCATCACCTTTCGGCTCCAGCTCCGAATCCGGAGCACCAGGAGGCAGAGTCAACAATCGGAGGTTCTTCTTCTGCGTGAGGACCTCCATGGCCTCGTCCATGAAGCGCGGAGCCACGATGCACTCCACGAAGAGCTTGGAGAGGGCTTCGGCCGTGGGGCCGTCCACGCATCGGTTGAAGCTGATGACGGAGCCGAAGGCGCTGACCGGATCGGTGGCCAAGGCCCTCTCGTAGGCACCGGCCAGGGTATCCCCGATGGCCAGCCCACAGGGGGTCGTGTGCTTGATGATGCAGACCGCCGGCTTAGGAGAGAACGCAAAGGGCGAGATGGCCAACAACGCCCCATCCAGGTCCAGGAGGTTGTTGTACGAAAGCTCTTTCCCGTGCAGCTGCTTCAGGCCTGCCAGCCCTCCCTCGAACCCGGGGTAGGTGTAGAAGGCCGCAGCCTGGTCGGGGTTCTCTCCATACCGTAGGGTCTGACGCTTCCGGGCCGAGACTTCCAGGGCCTCGGGGAATCCGGCCTCCTCTTCCACCCCCTCCCCCTTCCCAGGCGCCGACAGGAACCTCGCGATGGCATCGTCATAGTCGCTGACATGGCGGAAGACTTTTGCAGCCAGAGCTTCCCTCAGGTCCGCCCCGTCCCCCTCCCCGTCCATCGATTCCAGGACCGCCCCGTAGTCCACGGGGTCCACCACCACCCACACGTCACGGTAGTTCTTGGCCGCCGACCGAATCATGGTGGGGCCGCCGATATCGATCTTCTCCACGGCCTCCTTCAGCGTCACTCCAGGCTTGGCCACCGTCTCCCGGAACGGATAGAGGTTCACGGCCACCAGGTCGATGAGGCCGTACCCCTGGGCTCCCAGGGCCGACAGGTCCTCCAGGTTGTCTCGGCGGGCGAGGAGGCCGGCATGAACGGCAGGATGAAGGGTCTTCACCCTTCCATCCATCATCTCGGGATGCCCGGTGACCTCCGACACTTCGATGACTGGCAGGTCGGCCTCCCGGAGAGCTCTCGCCGTCCCCCCCGTTGATAGCAGTTCCCACCCACGGTCCACCAGACCGGAGGCGAATTCCTGGATTCCTGTTTTATCGGAGACGCTGAGGAGGGCCCGCTTCTTCATGATGGTCGCTCACCACAGGTAAAGGTTCATTGAAGGAGCCGCCCCGAAAGGAGCTCCTCCCAAAGGCTCTTGATCCGGACAGAGGATTCTACGGCCTGACGGCCTGGAACGCAGCTTCGATCTGAGTCCTCACCTCGTCCGAGGAGAAGGTCTCGGTCACCCCGATGGCTTCTCCGGGAAGCGCGAGGCGGGTCACCGCCTCTCCCCTTTCGACGGCCCTGCAAAGGTGGTCGGCGGCCAACGGGTAGAGGATGTGCTCGACCTTCAGGACCCGGGCAGCAAGGGTGTCGGGTGTGTCACCGGGCAGCACCGGCACGGGCCACTGGGCCAGGATGGCACCGGTGTCGTACTCCTCGTCCACGAAGTGAATCGTGGGGCCCGAGAAGGTGGCTCCCGATGCCAACACTGCCTCGTGTACGTGGTGCCCCCACATCCCCTTCCCTCCGAATGCAGGGAGGAGGGCCGGGTGGATGTTCAGAATAAGCTTGGGAAAGGCCTGGACCACCACCGGCGGGATAAGGCGTAGGTACCCTGCCAAAAGGACCACATCGATCTCATGCTCCTCCAGGACTTCCAAGGTCTCCAGAGCCACGGCGTCCAGCGACCGACCCTTCACCGGGATGATCTGCTGGCCCACTCCTGCCTTCTCAGCCCGGTCCAGTGCCCCGGCCGACTCTCGGTCGCTGATGAGGAGATCGATCCGGCCCGGCCCGTCGTCAGGTAGGTAGTCGAGAAGAGACTGGAAGTTGGAGCCTCCGCCAGACGCAAAGACCGCCACCGACACACTCATTTGGGCCTCCTGGACCGGCTTTTATGGCCGGGTCCCCCGGGATTCTGAGCTAAACCCGCTCCCCTCCGTACTGTCCCACGAGAAAGGGATTGGTCCTCCGCTCCCAGCCTACTGTAGTCTCGGGCCCATGGCCAGTGAGGAGCCGAGTATCGTCCGGCAAAGAGAGAACCTGTGTACGAATGGAGTCCATGAGCTGGTGGAAGTCTCCCCCGGGGAGGTCTGCCCGTCCGATGGCTCCGAGAAAGACCACATCCCCTACGAACGCGGCCTTTTCCTCCTCGCAGTAGAGAATCACGTGTCCGGGAGCATGTCCCGGCGCGTGACGGATCTGGAACCGACACTCGCCGAACGTCAGCTCTTCGCCATGGACCATGGTGTCTGTGGGAGGCGGCATCGTTCCGACGGACGGGAGGTTGAAGGCCCGGGCCTGCATCTCTACCGACTGGTAGAGAGGCCCATCGTCGGCATGGAGGAATATCGGGGCTTCAGGGGCGAGGGCCCGGATTTCGGGAACGCCCTCGACGTGGTCGAGGTGTGCGTGGGTGAGGACGATGGCATCCAGCTGGATTTGTTCGTCCTCGATAGTTTTGGCCATGGAGGAAGCAGAAGCCCCAGGGTCGATGACGATCCCGGGGCCTTTCTCTCCGCACACGACCAGATATCCGTTCTCGGCGAAATCTCCTCCGGAGAACGTTTGTATCCGGATCATTGGCTTGGACTCTTTTGGGTTAGGCGCATCCGCAGCTTTTTGACCGGACTCCGGCCATCTCCAAACGCTCCTGCTCAGGCGTGGGGTCCTGCCACCCACCGGACACGGCAAGCATCTTCTGAAGGGCAGTCTCGGCCCGGACTCTGATGTCTTCCGGCATGGTCACTTCAAAGCGAAGATGATCCAGAGACCAAGCCAGCTTGGCGAGCGTGTTGGCCTTCATGTTCCCGCAGATGGCTGCCTTGGAGAGGGGAACGAAAGTCTTCTCGGGATGCTCCTTTTGGAGTTTGTCGATCAAGCCCCGCTCGGTCCCGATGATGAGCTCGTCATGATCTTCGGCCATCCTCACCATACCGGAGGTGGAGGTGACGACGTCGGCCCTATCGAGGAGCTCCTGCCGTGCCTCCGGATGGATGACGACCAGTGCGTTCGGATGGTCTTCCTTCGCGAATTCCAGCTCGTCCAGCACCATGTCGTCGTGGACGTGGCAGTAGCCCTCCCACGGGATGATGTTGTCCCGACCGGTCTGATCGATGACCCACTGAGCCAGATTCCGGTCCGGGACAAAAATGATGGGCTGATCTTCGGGGATGGTCTCGACCACCTGAACGGCGTTGGCAGAGGTGCAGCAGATGTCGGACTCCGCCTTTACCTCGGCGGACGAGTTCACGTACGTCACGACCGCAGCATCGGGGTGTTTGGCCTTGAGGGCCCTCAACCCCTCCCCCGTGACGAAGTCGGCCATGGGACATCCTGCCCCAGGGTCCGGCATCAGAACTGTCTTTTCAGGGGAGAGAATCTTGGCGGTCTCGGCCATGAAGTGGACGCCGCAGAACACGATGATATCGGCGTCGGTATGGGCCGCTTCCTGCGAAAGTGCCAGGGAGTCTCCAACAAAATCGCTGACATCCTGGATATCCACCACCTGATAGTTGTGGCCCAGGATGACAGCGTTCAGTTCCTTCTTCCGCTCCTGGATTCGGGCGACGAGCTCCTCGCGGCTGAGGGACCCATACTCCCGAACCGTGCTCAGGGGGGAATAGGCGGGTTTGATCATGTTACTTCCGGACTGTTCGAATTCTGGTTCCCCGTCGATCAAACGGTGAAGGAACTCCCGCAGCCACAACCTCCTGCAGCGTTGGGGTTCTTGAAGGTGAACCCGGACCCCATCATCGTCGTAACGTAGTCGATCTCAACACCTTCCAGGTATTGAGCGCTGAAAGGATCCACAAAAACCTTCAGGCCCTCGAGCTCGAGAATCTCGTCGTCGTTCTCGGGGGCGTCCTCGATATTCAGGCCATACTGGAACCCGGAGCATCCGCCCGGAAGAACGGCTACCCGAAGCCCCGCTCCATCGGCTGCTCCTTGATCCTCGATGAATTGCTGAATCGTGCTGACAGCCGTAGGGGTCACATTAATCTGCATTGTCCAACATCCTCCAAAAGTTCTGTTCACCTCGACAACAGGGGTCTATTCCTACCCGACGCTCCCTTTGCCAGTTCCGATACTTAATTGGGTGAAATCCAAGACATTTCAAGCTATTTGGGCGCCCCTTTAGGGTCAAGATGCCTGTGGTCCCGACATATTTTCCCTAGTGCAAGATTGGGGCCGAAGGAATCGGCCTTTTTGGCAGAAACAGGGTCAGGGGCCCAGGATCAGCTTCGCGGCCGATAGCAGATCGTCTGCAACCTGGAATACCGGAGGGAGATCCACCTCTTCTCGGGCACCATACCCGGTCCGGACCAGGATTCCCTCCCCGCCCAACTCCAGGGCCGGCAGAACGTCCCTCTTTTTGTCTCCCACGAAGTAGGAGAGTGACGGGTCCAGACCCAGGGCTTCGGAAGCCTCCCGGTGCATTCCGGTAGCCGGCTTCCTGCAAGGACAGTCCCCGGTGATTTCCGGATGGTGAGAGCAGTAATAGGTGGCATCCAGGCCGAGGCCGTGGGAAGCCAGCTCTTCATCCAGGCGAAGGGCCACCGCTCCATAGTCCGCCACCGTGAAGCGGCCCCTGGCGATCCCCGATTGGTTCGTGACCACCACCAGGGCAAAACCGGCGTCTTTGAGTAGAGCAAGGGCTTCGATCACCCCGGGGATCAGTCTGA
>JABDNZ010000572.1 GCA_013043565.1 Gemmatimonadota bacterium
CATCCGGGTTTTGAAGCACCCATTGGATGCTCCCGAAGCGAAGTTGATCCGCCGTCCGTAGGCCGTGCCGTTCGGCGAAGGTTTTCTGTTCGTCCGACATCTTGTCGGGATCGAAAGAATCATAGTGAAGGACGCCCGGCGCACTCTTCATGATCGTGGCGCCAACATTGTTCGCCTTGCATGCCGCCAGGACCCTGTCGCCCTGTTCGCCATTCATAAAGTTGTAGACGCACAACATCATGTCGAACCGCCCATCTTCAGCCGCGGCAGAGAGCACTTCGGCCATGTTGCCCTGCCCGGTCCTGGAAGGGCCATGGTACGACACGCCCGTGAACCTCACCCGGCCCTCAGCTCTCAAACGCTCGATTGCCGCGTGGTAGCCCGGGTGGTTCAAGAACTCCACCGACGGCGTATGGTGCATGGAATAGGCGTCGATATAGTCTGTCTGCAAACGCTCGAGACTACGTCGAATGCGGTCCGTCACCTGGGATTCGGTCTCCCCGCCGCGAAACACTGCCTTGGTGGCAATGAACACATTCTCCCGGCCAATGTGTGGAAGCGCTTCACCGATCGCGCGCTCGGCCGCACCGTTCCCGTAGGACTCGGCGGTATCGAAGTAGTTGATGCCTTTATCGAACGCGGCGCGGACCAGGGTCGATTCCCTGAGTGGCCCGGTTCCGAAACCGATATCGGAGACGCGCCAGCCAGTTCTACCGAGGGTTTTATAGGCTTGGATGCGGAGATCCTGCACCGCCGGCTGCCCGCTTACACTCGATGGCGAGCCCGCTGTGGCTGCGGCCAGACCACCGGCAAAAGCTGCTCCACCAGCTCTCACAAAGCTCCGTCTCGAGAGCTTGTCTCGGCGCGCTTCCGGGCATGAATCTCCGCTCATTCGGAATCTCCTTTGTTGATGCTTTCCTGGCAGGCAGGTCATCTCCCCACGCCGCCCATCCCCCCGGAAGGGCGGCCTTTGGAGGCGCCCATGTCCTTCCGCGGTTGCTGAGGAATCTGCGGTGAAGCGGTGTGCGGCACCATAGCCGGCGAAGAGCCAATCCTTCCGTCACATCTGCCGATCAGGTTCCGAAGAAACCATTCCTACCTAATCATCGGGATCTTCCAATTCGTTTCGGGGTCAGGCGTTGGCAAGAGAAAGGTAGGCCCGACCGAGGCTCCCCGAGGATATGCTCCAGATGGCTCAGTTCGAGGGGATACGGTACTTGGCGTGCAAGACTTCGGCAGACTTGTTCGAGTTGGAGCAGGAGGACTTCCTCGAAGGCGTGGAGATCATGCTAGCCGAGGAATTCGCGAAGCGGGCAGTCGGATCGGACTTGCATATGGTGTTCTAGATCCTGGTCGGAACCTCCCATCGCAGTCGCCTGAACATGGCAACCGGGGAAGGATGGGTATGGGCAGACCCGACCCGGAGGCAGGATCTGCCACCGTTCTTACAACCCTCTGACGGTTTCACCATCCCCCCAGCTCTCCAAGGGCGTATAATTCCCAAGAACAGCTGTCTTCTAGTTTTCCCACCAGGTGCCTCATGACCAGGGCCACTTCGCTATTCCTCCTGGCGGCGCTGTTTCCCGCCGCAGTTCCATGCCTCGGCTCCGCTCAGGAGGACAGGTCCGCGACCGCACAGAAGCAGGAGCCCCTCAGGGTGTTTCTGGACTGTGAGAGGTTCATCTGCGACTCGGACCATTTCCGCCGGGAGGTGGGCTTTATCAGCTACGTCCGGGACCGAATGGATGCTCAACTTCACGTCCTGGTCACTTCCCAGGCCACCGGGGCAGGAGGGGAGGAGTACTCCTTCTTCTTCATTGGCTTGAGAGACTGGCAAGGCGCCCAGGACACACTCACATACACATCCCGCCCTGACGATACTGACGACGAAACTCGCTCAGGCCTGGTCCAGACATTCAAACTCGGCCTCGTCCGCTACGTGGCGCGAACCCCCGTCGGCCGCCGCCTTGGCATCACTTACCGAGGCCCCGCAGGGGAGGAGCCTCCGGAGGGACCGTTGGAGGACCCCTGGGATCTCTGGGTGTTTCGGATCGGCGTCAGTGGAGAATTGGAGGCGGAGAGTCGCGAGAATTCGCGCTCGTTCGATGGATCGATCTCTGCGAGCCGGACCACCGAGGATCTCAAGCTGGACTTCAGAGCTGAAGGAGAGTGGAACGAAGACCGCTTCGAGTTCAGCGACGGTGAGGAGTCGAGTTTCTCTTCGCGGAACTTCGATGTGGAGGGAACAGTCGTGTGGAGCTTGAGTCCACATTGGTCAGCCGGCGCGACCGGCTCTGCCACGGGCACGACCCGCCGAAACCAGGACCTGGCCCTGAGGGCTGGGCCAGCAGTGGAGTACAACATCTTCCCCTACGCTGAATCCACCCAACGGCAGATCACCTTCATGTACGCGGTAGAGGTCGCCTCCTTCAACTACGAGGAGATCACGCTGTTCGAGAAGACCAAGGAAACGCGGCTCACTGAGACCCTCCAGATCGCTGCCGCCTTCGAACAACCGTGGGGAGAGTTGGACGTCAGCCTGGCGGGATCGAACTACCTCGACAACTTCAAGCAACACCGAATCGAACTGTTCTCACGAATGGAGGTAAGGCTTTTCCGGGGGCTCAGTCTCGACATCGAAGGAAACCTCGCCCGCGTCAAAGACCAGATCTACGAGCCCAAGGAAGACATACCGGACGAGGACATTCTCCTCCGACGACGAGAGCTGGGGACCGACTATGAACTGTCCTTCGAGATCGGCTTCAACTACACGTTCGGTTCGGTGTTCAACAACGTGGTGAACCCCCGGATGTCCACTGGAGGAGGAGGTGACCGGCGCCGGCACTAGGGGGTCGGGGGGGGGCGATCCCCCAAGAGCCCCGGCCTATCCTCTCCTTGGTGCCGGCGGCAGCCCCTCCACCAGCTCCACCATCTTCTTGATCTCATCCGGATTGGGAAGCCGTCCGTGTGCGGCGCCCAAGTTGTCGATCATGTGTTTGGCCTGGCTCGTGGCCGGTGTCACGGTGGTCACTGCCGGATGGGCCGCGGCGAACTTGATGAAGAACTGGGCCCAAGTGTCGGCGAAGGGCTCGGCCCAATCAGGAAGCTCCCGGTCGCCTACGCGGGAGAACAGGCGACTCCGGCCGAAGGGCACGTACACCAGCACGCCGATGCCCTCCTCCTGGGCCAGGGGTAGAATGATCTCCTCGGCACTCCGATTGTCCACCGCGTAGTCGATGCCGATGAAGTCCAGGGGCTCCGATTTCATGATTTCGGCGAGATCTTCGTAACGCCCTTCGCTCGTGGTGGTAATTCCCATGTACCGGATGTGACCCTCGGATTTGAGCTCCTTCAGAATCCCTAGCTGGGTCGGCGGATCGCCCAGGTTGTGCACCTGGATGAGGTCGATCTTCTCCCTTCGGAGACGCTGGAACGACTGATGCAGCTGGGCCCGGGCCTCATCGGGATCGGCAGGGCCTCCGCCGCGACCAGCCACATTGAGCTTGGTGGCCCAGAAAACCTGGTCACCGATGCCCAATTCATCGGCGATCTGTCCCGCGACCTCTTCCGAGGCGCCGTAGCTGGGGGCAGTGTCGAACACACGACCGCCGTGTTCCGCGAACGCTCCCAGGACCTCCCTCAAGGCGGTGAAATCCTCACCCCGTGCGACACGGGAAAAGGTGGCCGAGCTTCCGAGGCCGACGACGGGGACCTCCTCACCGGAGGAGGGAATGGCCCGCATGATCATCTCTTGCGGGGCCAAGGCCTGGAGGATGCTTGGCTTGAGGGCGACAGCGGCGCCGGCGGTGGCGCCCAGCTTCATCAAGTCACGTCGGGAGATCATGTCCGGACTCCTGGTTTTGGAAACGATCTCGCAGATACCCCTCGCGTAGAAAATGTTTCCGTGGAAGGCCACCGGCGAGAGGCCCTCTGCTAGGATGCGGGCGGACGAATCCTCCCACAGGCTGAAACCGGAGTTTTCCTTGCCCCCCGTCCCGGCCCACAACCATCTTGGGGTCGCTCGGACCACTCGGGTCCCAGCCGCCCTCGTCTCGGGATCGACTCGGTGGAACCAACAGAAACCAGACAACTCGCCGCCATCATGTTCGCCGACATGGTGGGGTATACCGCCCTCATGCAGGCCGACGAGGAGAGGGCCAAAGAACTCCGGGATCGGCACCGGGCTGTTCTGACGGAATTGGTGTCGGAGTTTGAAGGGCAGATCCTTCAGTACTACGGCGACGGCACCTTGAGCATTTTCACCAGTGCCGTAGAAGCCGTGCGCTGCGCTGTGGCCGTCCAGGCATTCCTGCGGGAAGACTCCCAGGTCCCCGTGCGCATCGGGGTTCACACCGGAGACGTGGTCTACGATGGGGACGCAGTCTACGGCCATGGAGTGAACGTGGCGTCCCGCATCGAAGCCCTGGCGGCCTCCGGGGGGATCATGGTCTCGGGGAAGGTCTTCGACGAGATCAAAAACCACCCCACCCTCCCGGCCGTCCCCTTTGGCCCCGTCCGCCTCAAGAACGTGGACGACCCGGTCGAGGTCTTCGCTGTAGCGGCGGAAGGGCTGGCGGTTCCCACGTCCGAGGAATTCCGGGCTACGGTCGGGGAGGCCGACGGGGCCGCTTCAGCTCGGGACGACGAGGGACCGTGGCCGTCCTCCGATGGGGATGGCGGCGAAGAGAAGGGCCCCGGCGAGGTCTTCATGCAGCGGGTGAGGGACCGAGCCATTATCCCCTGGGCCCTGGTGTACCTGGCCGGGGCTTTGGCGGTGATGCTGGCGGTGGGCTTCGTGGGGGACCAGCTCCTTTGGCCGGCCCTGGTCTTCCGGGGTTTAGGAGTTCTGGCATTCGTAGGATTTTTCATCGTTCTGGTTGTGGCCTGGCACCACGGGGAGAAGGGCCGCCAGCCGGTGAATGCCACGGAGGTGGTCCTCATCACGTTCATCTTGGGGTTAGGAGTGGGATCCCTCGCACTGGTCCACGATCGGGCACGGGAGGAGGCTGCTGGTTTGCTCCCGGCCGGAGCCTTGGATTCAGATGAAACGAGGCCCTCCATCGCCGTCCTCCCCTTCGATGACTTCAGCCCCGACCCCGACGATGCCTACTTCGCCAACGGCGTTCATGAGGACATCACTACCGCCCTCTCCCGGATCCGGTCCCTGAGAGTTCCAGCCCGGTCCTCCGTGGAGCGGTTCCGGACCGATCGGCCGGGCACCGAGGAAATGGCGGCGGCCCTGGGAGCCGATTACCTCCTGGAAGGGAGCACCACGGTCGTGCAGGGATCGGTCCGGGTGACCGTCCAGCTCATCGACGGGAGGACCGACGAGCACATCTGGGCCGAGGAGTACGACCACGAATTCACCGTGGAGGATCTCATCGCCGTCAGGTCGGCGGTGGCGCAGGAGGTGGCGTCCCACCTGAGGGCCACCATCACTCCGGAGGAGGAGGCCCGGATCGCTGCCCTCCCGACGGAAACCCCCGAAGCCTGGGAACTGTACCAGCGGGCTCGCTACCGGTGGAATGAGCGAACGGAAGCCGGAGTCCAGGCTTCCCTTCGGCTCTTTCAGCGCGCCATCGACCTGGATTCTTTATTCGCCGAGGCTTACGCGGGTTTGGCTGACGCCTACCTGGTCCTCTCCAACTGGGGATGGATGGACCACAGGGACGGGCACCGACGGGGCATCGCTGCGGCTCAACGAGCCCTGGAGCTGGATCCCCTGAATCCCGGAGCCAACGCCAGTCTCGGAGCTCTTCATCTTTGGTCCACGAGGGAGTGGGATCTTGCGGAAGAGCACTTCCATCAGGCCATCCTCCTGGATCCCGAGCATGCCTACGCCCACTACTGGTACTCCGCTCTGCTCAGTGCCCTGGGACGCCACGGGGAGTCCGTCCAGGAAGCCTCGGATGCCAAGGCCGTCGATCCCCTTTCTCCCCAGATCGCCTACGGCCTCTCCCGGAGCCTGTTCCTTGCCCGTGAGTATGCCGAAGCCGAGGTGGAAACCTCGGCAGCGCTGGAGCGCTATCCGGACTATGGGCCCCTGCATGCTCAGCTCTGCCGCATCCGGGCAGTCCAGGGCCAGTTCCAGGAGGCCGAGGAGGCCTGCGCGCGAGAACAGGAGGTGAGCGGGCTGGGGCGGACACTGAGCATGGCTCTCGTGAAGGCCTTTCAGGGAGACCAGGACGGCGCCGTTCGGGAGATGGAAGGGTTTTCCGCGCTCCAGGGTGGCGAGGAACTCCAGCCCGTAATCGTTGCCATGATCCTCGCCGGGCTGGGGGATACCGACGCAGCCCTCGAGCGTTTGGACCGCGCCTTCGACGGGGACTACCCCTACCTGGAGTACCTCCCCTCCAATCCATTCTTCGATCCTCTCCGGGGGGACCCGCGGTTCGGGGAGTATCTGGCCAGGCTGGGCCTGTAACAGTCGAGGCCACAGTCGAGGCCACAGTCGAGGCCATCAATTCCACAATCGGCCTCGATAGACTGAAGCTGCCGATCCAGCACTGAACAGGCTAAAACGGAACGCGCCGGGAAGGCCGGATGGGGACTCCGGTCTTCGGCGGCGCGGCCGTTCAATTCATCGAGCAGAGGAGAACTTCTCTTCTTACTCTCCCGGGACGTCCGTTTCTGCAGAAGTGGCATGAGCTTTGACCCAGGCGATCTCCAACTTGAAGGGCGCTTCGATCTTGTCCCCGATCAGGAAGGTGATCTGCTGGATCTGACTGGGGTCCAGAGGGCCCGCCCCCCGGGGCCGATAACCTCTCCTGGTCGGCTGGAACCGGGTGAAGGGGATACTGAACTCAGTCCACTCCCCCGCCTTGGTTTCAAACTCGGTTCCATAAGCCACCCCGTTGAAGGATCCGTTCATGCGGAACCGGAGTTGGTAACTGCGGCCGTCCCCTCGAACCCGAAGGGTGACCCCCTCATAGTCGGACAGGTCCATGGTTGGGAATCGTCCCCTCACCGATGCGAACCCCCCGTTATTCTCCAGGGACAAGACTCCGCTGAAAAGAGCGGTGTTCTCCTCGGTCAGCTCCACATCGCTGCTGGAACGGCCTCCCATCACACCGTCGTTGACGATGGTCCAGCGGACCGTCTCGGGCTCGGCGAAATCCACGACAGTCATCATTCCCGACTCCTGGGTCAGGGCCTGGTGAGGAATCAAACCGGCGAAGAGCAGCGCGGCCAAGATTCGCATATGTCTTTGTCCTTCCTGAGTCTCGTGAAACGTGAGTAGAATCGGTCGGAAATCACCTGACTTTCACCGATCCCCTCTAAAATCTAGACAAACGATAGACAAAACATAAACAAACCGCAAGACCTGCCTTTTCGGCGTGGGAGCCATCTGACGGCCGTTCTCGCCGATGCTGGCGGGGTTTCTAGCCTCTTTGCCCTTGCTACATCGCCCGACCCACCGTCACGTGATACACGGTTTGCTGCCGCTCATAGATCACCAGGGCGATCCCTTCGTTCTGCGCCTCTGCCAGGACCTGGCTGAAGATTCGCCCCAGTTCCCGTGACTTCCGGGCGGACACCGATTCGAAGGCCAGGTCTGCGATGCGGCGGATGTGAGGCCGAAGCTCTTCGGGCACCCCGTCGATGATCTCCGCGGGCACCTCCGCCGGCGGGGCGAATGCCGCGTAAGAGAGGTCGACGGTGGTCCCGAACTCGTGGGAGCTCACGCCGGCAGCGGCGTTGGCGTTGGTCCGGCGCAAGCGGGCCTGTCGTTCGGCCGTGCGATAGGCACTGGTGATCTCCATGCGGTAGGGCGGCAGCCCCATTTCGGCGAGCCGCCCCTGGAATCGCCCCCCGAGCATCTCCAGGAGCGTGCGCAGGTCGGGCACCAGGTGAGCCGGCGAGTCCCCCGGCCGCACGATCCAGTACCGGGTGCTGTCCTCCAGTTCGACAAGACGGCCGTCCGCAACGAGGGAGTCCAGCGCCTCCTCGTCCTCGGCCTGCACGCCCAACTGCCGGGCCCTGGTCACATGGGAGGCATTCAGGAAGCGGCGAAGCGAAGCCTCTTCGCCCGGCGTCATGACGGGGAGGGGACTCAGGATCCGGTCGGCCGAGCCGGCGAGGCGATCGGCCGCGTCGATGCGTCCCGAAAGGAAGGCCTCGATCTCCGCGCGGGCCTCCTGCCGCGCGGCCTCTCTCTCGCCCTCCACCCAGCCACAAGCGGAGAGTGGAACCGCTAGGAGGAGTCCGAGAACGGTGACCGCGAGTCGCCGATAACCCGGCGTCGAGCCAACACCGCCCAGTTCCTGGCCCGTGCGTATGGACACGTCCTCGGCCCCGACAACTCCGCGGGCATTCGTCCTTGTCAGCCAACAAACCACGCTTACCTCCTCGAGCTGCCGCCCGGTTCGACCCGCATGAATCCTCAGGGTGAAGGAAAGGATGGAAAACGGACTGCTCAGGCCTCGGGAGGGCTTTGGTCGGTCGGTCCCTTCGGAGGCCAGAGGGAGCTACAGAACCCGATCCGCTCGATCAAAGCCTTGAACCGCGGTTCGGCCCGAAGCGGGTCGAAGCCCGGGCGTTGTCCCACCCATGCCAGATCCGTGGCCCGGATCTCAACGGCCGCTTCCAGGTGACTCAAGGCCTCCTCCACCCGTCCTCTGCCGATCTCGATTCCGGCCAACAGTGCGGGCGACACGTAAGCCTTTCCGGAGGTCAGCTCGGAAACGATGGCATCGACCTCCTCATTCCTCCCGGAAGCCCCAAGAACGCAAGCCAAGGCCGCCCGGGACTCCGCGTTGTTCCCGGAGAGACTTACCGCGGCCCGGAGGACCCGCTCGGCCTCGGGCAGGTCGCCCAACTGCCGCAGCACCCGGCCAAGAAAGAGGTGGCCAACGGCGAACGCGGGCTCCTTGGTCACCAACTCCTGACAGATGTCTTTGGCGGCCTCGAAGTCCCTGGAATAGAAGGCGACGGCTCCCTCGCTCAGGAGGGTCACCGGTGACAGCGGATCCAACTCCCAGTTGGTCGCCAACGCTTCTCTGGCGTCGTCCATCCGGCCCAAGGGCATGAGGAGGTTCAACGCGTACCAGCGGAATGCCGTGGGATATGGGATCCTGGAACCGGTGGCCTCGAGGAACAACCGCTCCGCCTCCTCCCAGTTCCAATCGTACTGACCGGTGAGGCAGGCCAACGTGGTCTTTGCTTCCACCAGATCCGGCTGGATCTCCAGCGCTCGCAGGGCCGCATTCCGAGCCTTCTCCATGTCCTCACCAGGTGGTCTTGCGCCGTACATGGCCAGCACCAAGTGGGCATCGGCGATCCCGGCATGTGCGTGAGCGAAACCAGGGTCCAGCGACACAGCTTCACCGAACAACTCCAAGCTCCGCTCCAGAGAGCGCTCCGTCCGCTGGTCCCACCGGTAGCGGCCCCGGAGGTAGGCGTCGTACGCCCTCATGTTCGATGTCAACCGAGCCTCGACCTCCTTCGCCACGGCCGGGGCCAGCGTACCCTCCAGGGCTTCCGCGATCTGGCGGGCCACGTCCGACTCCATCTCGAACAGATGTTCCGCCTCATAGTCGAAGGATTCGGCCCACAGTGTATGCTCCGTCGCCGTGTCGGCCAGGTTGGCCCGGATCCTCAAACGGCCACCTGCCTCCTGGACGCTCCCGCACACGACGTGGCGGACGCCCAGAGCCTCTCCCACCTTCCTCGGAGCCGGATCCTGACCCTTGAACCTCATGACCGAAGCGGGAGCGATGACCCTTAAGTGAGGGACCTTGGCGAGCCGGCCAATGATATCCTCGGTGATTCCCTGAATCAGGTAGTCATCGGTCCCCGACCCCCCAAGATCCGAAAAGGGAACAACCGCGAGATGACCGCTGTCGGGCGCTTGGGAATCCACTCCGGGGCGCTCCCGGGCGTTTAAGGACCGGCCCGATCCCGACATGTCTGTCGGTGGCTCGGCCACCTCTTCCGCTGGCGTTCCCCGGACCACACCCTGGGGCGTGATGTCGAACATCCACGCGAGGACCACAGACAGGGGCGCCCCCAAGAGGGTAAGGATCACCAGGATTCGGAACAGGGTGTCGGAAAAGCCGAGCGCAGGCATGACGATGCTAGCGGCCTCCAGCAATACGAAGGCGCCGGCGGCGTAAATCGCGATGACTTTAAACACGCGCCGGTGCTGCAACTCCCGGATCCAGCCGGTGAAACCCCTAAAGGGGCGGACCAGGGGTCGAATCACGCCTCTGTCTCCAAAATGATCATGCTTTCATTCCACACGGTCAGGAGCTTATTCGGAGGAGCTTCACCTCCGCCTGGAGCCCGGCCGCCGCCTCGTTCAGCTCCTCGATGGCCTGCTTGCTCTCGCTGATGGCCCGAGCCGTCTCGGCCGTCGTCTCCGACAGGTCTGCCATCGTCTCGGAGATCTGCCGGGCCCCCTGGGACTGGGTCTCCATCCCGTGCAGGACGGTCTCGAACTTCGGGGCGAGACCCTGCACCTGCTCGGTGATGCGGCTGGTGTTCCGCGCCGCTTGGTTGACCGAGGTGGCGGCGCTCCGGACCCGCTCGGAGAACTGCTCGACGGTAGCCACACCCCCGTCCACCGCGCCGCGCATCTCGTGCACCGTCTTCTCGATGTCGATCGTCGCCAGCGCCGTCTGATCCGCGAGCCGGCGGATCTCCCGGGCCACGACGCTGAAGCCCTGGCCGTACTGTCCCGCCTTCTCCGCCTCGATGGCAGCGTTCAGCGACAGCAGATTCGTCTGCTCCGACACGCGGGTGATGGTCGTTACCACGGTGGCAATGTTCTTCGCCTTATCGTTGATGGTCCGGAGGCGGGCGCCGATCAGCTTTGAAGCGCTCTCGATCTCCGACATCCCCGACGCCATCGTCTCCAGGTCCTGCCGGCTGGTCGCCGCGTCGGCCGCCGTCTCCTCCGACAGCTGGCACACGCCGCCCATCGTCTGGGTGAGGTTCTCCGAGGTAGAGGAGATATCCCGGGCGCTGGCGACGACCTCGTTGGTAGCGGCGACCTGCTCCGTCACCGTCGCTTCGAGTCCCTTCGTGCTGGCCGCGATCTTCGTGGTTGCCGCATTCACGTGGATCCCCGATTCCAGGATCTGCCGAATGAGCCCCTCGAGGCGCTCCATCAGGCCATTCAATGCAGCGGCGAGGGCCCCTAGTTCATCGTTGTTTCGGATGCTGAGCCGTTTGGACAGGTCCGCGGCTCCGCTCGCAAGCTCCGCCAGTTCGGAGCGGACGAGGTTCGTGGACGCCAGGACCGGGCGCTGTGCCACCAAATGGGCCAGGACTACGATGGCCACCAACAAGAGCCCGATCACGGCCCCGATGAGGATCAACGAGCGGCTCCGCTGGGTCAGCCGTTCGACCTCCGCCAGGGTCCGGTCCACCACCATGCGCTCGGACTCGGCGATGGGCCCCATGATGAGGTCCTTGTCTTCGTGGTACTTCGGGTCGTGCATGATCCGGATCGCAAACGCCTGGTCCGGGGAGCCCGTTCGCGTGTAGTCCTCCAGGTCGCGGCTGGTGCCGCCCGGCTCGACCGTGAACTGCCCGAGCATCGCCTGAAAGGCCGCCACCTCCGTGGCCACCAGGGCGTTGGAGTTGTCCTCGGCATCGTTCAGCTTGTCCAGTTCCGCCTCGCTGAACCCGATATCCTCCATAAGGCGACGGAGTGGGACGGTTCGGCCGTCCGGCCGTGGCTCGGTGCCGTCGCGGATGGCGAGAATCTGCCAGTACTCTTCCTCGTAGGCTCGGTCCCCGGTCACGACGTAGGTGCGGGCCGTACGGGTGAGTTCGTCCGAGCTGAAGCGCAGCTCGTTTGCCAGCCGCCAGGACTCGTGTTGCACCTCCTGCGCACGAGCCAACCCCGACTGGTTACCCATCAGCATGAGCACCACTACGAGTTGAGCAAGCGCGAGGACCACGATCAGCGCCGCAGAGAGGGTGAATTTCGTCCGGATTGTCATGTGCAGATTCTCTCCTGTGTAAAATCTCCGCGGCTCATTTGCCGCCGCCGCGGGCGCTTTCCAGCCGCGCCGCCACCGGGTCGGGTACCGACGTGAACCTCAAATCGAACGTACCGGAGGCGTGGTCCCAGCCGTGGATGACCTTCCCGTAGGCCTCCCCCTCCGCTGGATCTCCGTCACTGGTGCACAGCGCCATTTTCAGGTCAGTGAGCTCGAGCACCGGATGCCCGCAGCGCACCGTGGCCACACCGCGCCCAGCACGGATCAGAACACCCTCAATGGTCTCCGACCCGACGCTTTTGCCTTCCAGCGGGAAAAGGAGTACCGGAATCTCTGGTTCCAGAGGGGCCCAGTCCAGGTCCGGCGGCGACAGCCGGACTTCCTGGTCCCCCTTCATCCCGAGCACGTCGTGGACGATGATAGGGTCTCGAAACCCCTTCGCCAGGATTGCGAACTCCTCCCCCACGACAAGATGGGAGCTCCCGCATTCCTTGAGCGTGGCGTCGGAGACGAGCACCTGGCCCCCCACAGTAGTCCCTTCGATTCGGGCCGCGAGGTTCACGTGGCTCCCGACCACGCCGTACTTCGCGCGGCGAGCCGAACCGATGTTGCCGACCACGACCGGTCCCGTATTCAGTCCGATGCCCATCTCGACCTCCGGCAGTCCCGCACTTCGCAGCGTTTCGTTCACGTCGGGCATGGCACGCTGCAGGTCGAGGGCGCACGCGACCGCCCGCATGGCGTCGTCGTCACGCACGAGGGGTACGCCGAAGATGGCCAGGATCGAGTCGCCGAAGAACTCGTTGATCATTCCTTCGTGGCGAGTGATCACGTCGGCCATGGCGCCGAGGTATATGTTCAAGAGCCGGACGACCTGCTCCGCCTCCAGCCGCTCGCTCAACGCTGTGAAGCCCCTGAGATCCGTCATGAGGATCGTCACGATGCGCTTCTCGCCGCCCATCTCGAGGCCCTTGGGGTCGTGGAGCAGCTCCTCCACCACACCGTCGTCGAGGTAGCGGCCGAAAGTCTCCTCGATGAAACGGTTGCGGAGCTGCAGGTCCTGGTTTGCGCTTTTGAGGGCCTCATGGCTGGCCCGGAGCTGCTCCTGGGCGCCGGCGCGCTCGATCCGGGAGAGATATCCGCTGGAGTGGTGGCGAATCCGTGCGACCAGCTCGCGCTCGTCCGGAAGCTTCACAATGTAGTCGTTCGCACCGGCCGCGAAGGCTTCGGCCTTCGTGCCCGGTTCTTCCTTGGCGGAGAGGACAACGACGGGGATGTTTCGCGTCTCCGGGTGCGCCCGCAAGAACCGAAGCACGGTCAGCCCATCCACGATGGGCATGACCAGATCCAGGAGGATGACCGTGGCGCCAAAGGCCGCGGCTACCTCGATCGCCTCGCTGGGATCTTGGCAGTACCGGAACGTGACGTCGTTATTCGCCGCCAGCATACGCCGGACCGTCTCGGCGACGATCTCCTGGTCGTCCACCAGGAGCACCGACGGGCCTTGCCGTACGACGGCCGGGCTGGGATCGGACGGCCTGGTCATCGGGGCGATCTGAGGGCCGGGGCGACCCGGCCCAGCACCGCCGGCGCGATCTCCGCCAACGTGAGTACCTCCGCCGCCCCACCCATCCGTTCCGCCTCCCTGGGCATGCCGAACACGGCCGAAGTGGAGCGGTCCTGGGCGATGGTGTGCCAACCGGCGTTCCGCAGCGCGAGGAGGCCGGCGGCCCCGTCCCGGCCCAGTCCCGTGAGGAGCGCTGCGACTCCAAGGCCGGTCCAGTGGTGGGCGGCACTCTGGCAGAACATGTCCACAGACGGCCGGTAGGGCAGGGTCCTGGGCTCGGACGAGGTGAGGAAAGTGCCACCGGCTCCGAGAGTCACGTGCGCGTTGCCCGTAGCGACCGACACGCACCCGGGTTCCGGGGTTTGGCCCGCAACGGCTGGGACCACGGCCAAAGCAGTGGCGGAGCCGAGCCAACCGACCATCCCATCAGTGAACTCGGCGTTCAGGTGCTGAATAACAACGACGGGCGCCGGGAGGTCCTGCGGGAGCGCACCCAACACGGTTGCAAGCGCCTGCGGACCACCTGTCGATGCGCCGAGGATCACGAGGGGCAGGACCACCTCGGCGGGTGAGTCCCGACGTTTTTGGCGCCTGGGATCCTCCAGGAGCCGATGGACCCGCTCCAGTTTTTCCAACAGTTCCCGAGCACCAACGCAGGAGTCCCCGGCGTGCACAACCGGCGCGACAACCGCGTCCACCGCGCCCAACCGGAGCGCTTCGAACACCTCGGAGGCGTAGCTCCGCTCGGCAGTCGTCGCAAGGAGGATCGTGGTGGCCGTCTCTCGCCGTAGCCGCCTGACCAAACCCACTGCCTCGGGGAGACCCATGTCGAGGAGGACGACGTCCACCGGATCGCGCAGACACTGGGCCAGTGTCTCGGACCCGGACACCGCGGTCCACGGGGCCGCGGTGTAATCCCCCAAGAGGACCACGCTCCGAAGCCTCTCCGCGGTGGCGTGGTCGTCAGCTACGATCCCGACCCGCATCGGCGGCGCCCTCCAGAAGTTCTTCGATCGAATCGAGCCAGGCCCCCGTCGTGATCTGGCTCTTGGTCACGTAGCGGTCCGCGCCCGCTTCGAGGGCCCGGTGGGAGTAGTCCTCGGTCTCGTTGTAGCTCACCATCACGATGGGCAGTCCGTCGAATGCGGGGATGGAGCGAACGCGACGGATCAGCTCGAACCCGTTGACCTTTGGCATGTCGGCGTCGGTAATCAGAAGGTCGAACTGCGAAGCAGCGAGGGCCGTCAGTGCGTCTTCCCCGTCGACGGCGGAGTGAGTCTCGTACCCGCGGTTCTCCAGCAGCCGGCACTCCAACTCCCGGACCGATTCGGAGTCGTCGGCCACCAGGACCCTTTGCCGAAGGAGCTTGATGCTCTTCCTTTGCTCCCGACCGGCGGCCAGACGGCCGGTCACGTTAAGGCGGGAGATGTTCCTGATTACGTCATCCACGTCAATGATGAGGACGATCCGCCCGTCCGGGAGCACCGCGGCGGCGCTGACGTCCGGAAGCTTTCCCAACCTCTTCGTGATGGGGCGGACCACGAGGTCGTGCTCCCCTTCGAGTCGGTCCACACAGAGGCCCACCCTACCGTTGCGGTCGCGCAGCACGAGCACGTTCGTCGCCCCGCCGGAGTCTTCGGTGGGCTCGAGATCGAGGACAAGTTCCGCGGGCACGAGCCCTATGTTGTGGCCATTCCAGGAGCAGCAGCGACGGCCCTGGACGGTGAATTCTTCTTCTTTCTCGACGCGGAGGATCTGCTCGAGGCGAGTCACCGGCACGGCGAAGGGCTCTCCCGAGATCTCTACGAGGAGGGCCCGGACCACGGAGAGGGTGAGCGGAAGCTCCAACTCGAAGATCGTACCCTGGCCCGCCTCCGACGAAGCATGAATGGATCCGCCCAGGGAGCCGACGGTTGACCGGACCACGTCCAGACCAACGCCACGCCCGGAGATCTCGGACACCGAGCTGGTCGTCGAGAAACCCGGCGTGAAAAGGTAGTCGATCAGTTCGTCCTCGCTCAGCGCCTCAGCCGCATCGCCGTCCAATATGGAGCCGGAAACGATGCGCTCCCGGATACGCTCCACATTGATCCCCTGCCCGTCGTCGACGAGGCGGATCCAGAGCATCCCTGCTCGGTGCGCAGCCTGGAGGACGATGCGGCCCTGAGGCTGCTTCCCGTTCCGGGTGCGCTCCTCGGGCGTCTCGATGCCATGGTCCACGGCGTTCCGGAGGAGATGGTTCAGGGGTGCCTCGAGCCTGTCCAGGATGTCCCGGTCCACCTCGGTCTGCTCACCTTCGATCTCGAGGTGCGCCGATTTGCCTAGCTTCCGGGCGAGATCCCGCACCAGGCGAGGGAACCCCCGGATGCCGTCGGCGATGGGCCGCATACGGCTCCTGACGACCTCCCGATAAAGACGGTCAGAGAGACTCGCGGAGCGGCGTGCGTATTGCTCCATCTCGGCGATCCGCTCGTTCATGAGCTCCTGGCCGCCTTCCAACTCGGTGAAAGCGCCTCGAAGCAGCTCATTGGCTCGGCCGTCGTCGCCGGTTTCGCCGTACACCTCCCGGAGCCGCTCGAGTTGGACCGAGAGCGAGTACTGACTCGACTTGAGCGCGACCAGCGAGTCGGCGAAGGGCTGGAGCCAGTTCGCCTGGACGAGCGACTCGCCGGCAAGACCCATGAGCCGGTCCAGGTTTTCCGAGGTGATGCGCACAAAGCGCCCGGGTTGCGGGAGAGCATCCGCCTTGCCTGGGGCGGAAGGCGTCACTTCGTCGGGCCTGCCACGGAGCGCAGCCAGGCCGACGGCCGATGGTGGCGCCTCTAGCGGGGCCTCGGTATGCACCTTTTCCGCCGCCCGCTCGACCGGCACCACAAGGTCGGTCGACGGGGGCCGCACGGGGGCAAGATCCTTCGTGGCGGCCGGGGTGGGCGCAGGGGTGAGCTCAGGCGTGGCCCGGTCGTCCCCTCCGTTACCCTGCGCCGCCCTGTCCCCCGGGAAGATTCGCTCCCATGTCGCAAGGCCCTCCTCGACGTCGACGGGCAGCTCTCCCGCAGCCGCCGCTGCGACGTTACCCGCGTCCCCGAGCATGCGCACCGCCGCCTCGAGTGCCTCCACGTCCTGGCTCTCGGGCATGCCGCGGGAACGTATGGCTTCGAGGACGCCGATTGCGAGCGAGGCGAGGCGACGGGCCGTGGGGAGCCCAGCCAACCGGGCGAGACTCGCTATACGCGTGGCTGCGCCGAGACCCTCGTCGATGGCGGACGCCGTAACTTCGCCCAGCTTCGCGTCGCGAACGAGTTTCTCGAGCACGCCTTGAGGCCCCCTCGCCGCGTCAAAGAACTGCCTCGCCATAGGGGGTATCGAAAGGCCAAGGGGCGGTGAAGCAGGCTCGGCGGAGGTCGCCGGGGCCGGTTCGGGCTCGGTCGGCCCTGCAGGGCCCCTGAGGCCGGCAATCCGCGAGAGCATGGGCTCGATCTCGCGCGCGAGGGCTTCGACGGCCTCGGTGTCCTCCGGAGAGGATGGCTCCTTGTAGCGTCGAAGCAGGTCCACGCCGGCGAGGAGGACATCACAGTCCGCGGCGACGAGTTCGACCTGACCGCTCTTGAGAAGCTCAAAGCAGTCCTCGAGGTCGTGGGCGAGCCGCACAGCGTCGGTGAAGCCTACGATCCGCGCAGCTCCCTTGATCGAATGCGCCGCCCGCATGAGCGTGGCGACGTGGCCGGTCTCGGTCGGCGCCTGTTCGAGGCGAAGGAGCCCCGCCGTGAGCTCCTCGGACTGAGTCTCCAACTCTTGCCGGAAGAGGTCCAGCATGGAGGGGTCAAAGCCCGTCATGCGAGCCTCCGGGCCAGTTCCTGGACGATGAGTCTCGGATCCAGCAGGTCGACTCGGCGGCCGTTCCAATCCACCATCGCCGTCGTGAAACTCTGATGGGCGGCGCCCAGCGTCACCGGAGCTGCCGAGAGCGCCTCTTCACCAACCCGATGCACCGTGAGCACTTCGTCCACGGGGAACACCCACACGTCGCCACGCTCGTGTAGCGCAATCCACGCCGCGGCGCCCGACGCATCGGACTTGATCCCGAGGGCCGCCGCCAGCGAGAAGCACGGTTGGATCTCCCCCCTGAGGTTGACGAGGCCTAGGAACACCGGGTTGGAGAGGTGTGGGACGGTGTGGATCTGTCCCGGTAGGGAAACCTCCTCGCAGGTCCAGGTGGGCAGCGCCAAAAACTCGCTGCCGAGCCGGAAGACAAGAAGGGACTCGGTAGACGCGTACCCGACCTCCTTCGGCTGCGCCACTGCGGTGGCCCACTCCTCGAGGTAACCCGGCGGAAGGTCTCGCTCGAGCAGGCGCCGACTGGCCGTGATGAAGACGCGGCAGTTGTGACAATGACCCAGGCGCTCCAGCTCGGGGCAGCTCCGGTCGCCGCGAAAGCCGATATGGTTCCAGCAATCCTCCTGCTCGGCGGCCTGCTCGGTCTCTGCGGCGTCGACGGTCTTCAAAATCCGCTTTTTGGTCACGGGCGGCGCCCCTGTGGATGTCGAAGCGCGAGAGCGCGCCGATCCTCGATAGCGAACCCCAAGCGCGAGAGCGGGAGCACCTCACTCTGCCCGCAGTAGAGCGTCCCCTGTGGCGCGAGGGTGCGGCCCAGGAGGGATGCGAGCCGCTCCCGAGCGGCAGGCGCGAGATAGATGAGGAGGTTCCGGCACAGCACGACATGGTGGGTTCCCAACCGAGGGTCGACAGGCTCGAGGACGTTCCCGAGCTGAAAAGTGACAAGCCTCCGGATTGGCTCTTTGAGCCGCCACTTACCCTCTCCTTCTATCTCGAACCATCGCCGCCGGACCTCTGACGGGATTTCCCGGACCGACCGGTCGGAGTAGACCCCCGCGGCCGCACGACGAAGGACCGCTGGACTGATGTCCACGGCGTTGATGCGTATCGCCTCCGGATCCACGCCGGACTCCAGGAGGGAGATCGCCACCGAATAGGGTTCTTCCCCGCCGGCGCATCCCACGCTTACCACCCGGAGCGGCCTGTGCCGGGTGGGATTCCGGCGGCCATTTCCGAGGGACTCGCGGAGGTGTTCGAAGCTCCGTTTATGCCGAAGGAAGGAGGACTCGTGAACGAGAAGCAACTCCACCAGCCGGAGTTGCTCGTTGCCGTCGGACTCGAGCTTTCGGTCGTACTCGGAAGACGAGTCAAGGCCCAACGCGCGCCGTCGGGTTTTCGCCGCATACTCAATGCGCCAATCGCCGAGTTGGGCGGGATCGAGTCCGTAGCGACCGGAAAGAACCAGGGACATGGCCGCCGAGGTCACGGTCCGAGCTCCAGGGCATCCATCCCGACGAGAAGCTCCGGAAGCCGCCGCTCCGGCGCCATCAGGGCGGCCACTTCAACCATCTGGATCAGCCCAACCTCGTGCTGCACCACAGCTCCCAGGTAGGGGGTATCCTCGGCCCGGACCGTGGTGCCCCGGTGGTCGGGGTCGTCGCCGAGCTCCAAGGTCTCCGTCACGCCCTCTGCGATGAGTCCGAGGAGATGTTCCTGGGAGACGGGATCTTCGACGAAGACGATCCGGGTACTGAGCCGCCGCTGGCAGGGTTCACCGTTGAGCAGCTCTCCCAGGTCGATGACCGGTGCAATGCGACCGCGGTAGTTGCAGACCCCCGCGAGGAAGGAAGGTGCCTGGGGCACAGGCCGAAGCGAGACAAGAGGGACCACTTCCACGATCCACCGGGTCGGCACGGCATAGGTCTGGTCACCGATCCGGATCGCCAGGATCAGCAAGCAGAGACCTCCAACGTGAAAGGGGCGCCCGGAAGGGGCGTATGAAGGCCGATCCCGGTCGCGGCACAGGGAATAAGACTGACACGTCTCCCGTATTTTTTCTCCCCAAACGCGACGTTCTGCGCGGGTCGCGCACTCCGTGCAGCAGGGGACACTAGACGAAACATCGCCCGGTCACCTCTCTCTCTTCCGCATGCCGCCGGCGCAAAGGTCGGTGGCATCCGGCACAGTAATTTGGATAGGGCCAAATAACTTAGCAGCGGCCTTCAAGAACGGTAAACCCCAGTTTTCCTGTTTGGTTCGCCTTCGGAATGGGCTGCTGCGGGTCAGCTTCCAAAGCCCCTGCAATCGCTGAGGCCTGGGTTCAGATTCCTGATAAGTGAATCCTCGTCCACGTCGGTGGGCTCAGTTCCCCCGCCGGCGACCTCGTATCCCTGGGGTGGACTTCACCGGTTCTTCCTGAATTCTCTGATCTTGTCCTGGGTCTGGAAGAGCCAATAGGCGCCCTGAGCCACCATCGGCCCGAACGGCTTGCCCGCGTAATCGAGCCCGAACGGCTCGAACAACCGGTAGGCTTCGTCTCCTTCGGCTATCGCTGCGGATACTACCTCCCCACCAGCCGTAGTGCTGCACATGCCATGCCCACCGAAGCCCTGACAATACCAAAGGCCATCCTCCAACTTTCCGATCTGGGGCATTTTGTGCTTCGAATACCCCATGGTTCCACCCCACGCCACTTCAGCCCTGATTCTTTTCAATTGGGGATAAACATGAAGGAGGTCCTTCATCATGATCTGCTTCAGTTTTTCCTGGGAGGGATGGAACATCGACACCCGTCCGCCCCAAAGGAGGCGACCGTCGGGCAACGGCCAGTAATAGTTCGAGGAGGTACGGGTATCCGTCGCCCCGATCGGCAAACGGACGGCCTCCTGCATCCGGTCACCCAATGGCTCCGTCAGCAGGACATAGGTGGCAACCGGAAGCGTGGCGTTGGACAGCCTTCGCTGGAGTCCGCGGATGTATCCACTGCAGCAATAAACGACCTGATCGGCCAGGACCGAACCATGTCGAGTTCTAACATGCCAGCCGCCGTTGGTCTTCTTGACCCCGAGAACGGGCGATTTTTCATAGATGCTCGCACCACGCCCGGCCGCGAGCTTTCCCATATGGCATGTGAATTTCAGACAATGAGTCAGCAGGCCGCGTGGCTTGAGGTAGGCATCGTAGTAGCGGTCGGTCAGGTAATGCTCCCGGATCTTCTCCCGAGGCCAGAACTCGAGCTTGTCATCGAAGATCCTCTCCATCTTCTCGACGTATTCTCTTACCTCCCTTTCTTCATCAAACCAGGAAATCCTCAAAATGCCTTCGGCCGTATTGCAGATCTCCTCCTCGACGCCCCGAATCCTCTCGCGAATCAACTTCATGGCTGACGCCGTCAGCTGATACAGCTCCTTCGCCTGCTCTTCTCCCACCTTCTCGATGAGGCCGAAAGGGCCCAGGGAATAACCGAGGGAGACGAACCCGCCGTTTCTCCCTGAAGCTCCCCACCCGATTCGGTTCGCCTCCAGGACAACCGGATTTCTGATGCCCCGTTCGGCCAAACCCAGGGCCGTGGTGAGGCCGGCCAGTCCTCCCCCGATGATGCAAACCGGCGTGGTGGTGTCCTGATCGAGTTTTGGAAAAGGATCCTCCGGCCCCAATGACCTGGAGAAGAAACTGTCGATATGCTCGTGATCCTGCCCGGCATTCACATATTCCCGGTCCAGGCCTTTTCCTCTGCTGTCCATAGGAGCCTCCAGAGTTGATCAGGTCCTCATCCGGTTCGGCTTCCACCCGCCCCTGCTCAGCGGGTCATGACGAACCCCAGGGCCAGATAGAGCACCGACACCACAGCAGCCACCGAGAGGGCATAGGGAAGCTGAGTTCTCACGTGGTCCATGTGGTCGCAAGCCCCTCCCAGCGACGACAGTACGGTGGTGTCGGAGAGAGGCGAGCAATGGTCACCGAACACTCCCCCTCCCGCCACCGCCGCGAAGGATACCACCGCCAGGGGACCCACCTCGCCGCCGCCGAACTGGATGGCCATGGGGATGA
>JABDNZ010000574.1 GCA_013043565.1 Gemmatimonadota bacterium
CAGGGCCCTGAAGTACGACTAAAGGGCGCCGTTGGAGTCGGGCCCACGGCCCATTCCTACTCCGACTTCAACGCCCGCACCGGATCGACTCGGCTGGCCCTGCGCGCCGGCACGAAGGCGGCTACCAAGGCCACACCGCACAGGATCAACGGCACCCCGAGGAACGTCACGGGGTCCAAGGCCCCCACCCCGTAAAGGAACTGCTTGACTGCTTGGGCCAGGCCAAGGCTGAGAACCAACCCGATGACGGCGCCGATCAGCACCAGGCCCATGGCTCCCCGCAGAACCATGAATACCACCTTCCCGGTATCGGCTCCCAGAGAGAGTCGGATACCCATCTCCCTGGTTCGGCGGGAGACGCTGAAGGCGACGGTTCCGTAGAGGCCGGTACAGGCCAGAATCAGGGCCAGACCTCCGAATACCCCGAGGAGAATCGCTCCCATCTTGGGTGGGAAGAGGGCGATGGCGAGGTGGTCCGAAATCGTCTTTGCCTCCATCACCACCAAGCGTGAATCCACTTCCCTGGCCATCCGCTGAAGCTCCGCAACGATCTGTGCTTCGGGAATCGACCCGGTGGCGATGACGTGGGTCATCTGGTCTGCGTCCTGGTCCTTGGAGAGGTAGACGTAGGGCCGGTACTCTTCCCCAAGGGTCCACACTTTGGCGTCTTTCGCCACCCCGACCACCTGGTACGACCTCCCGCTTCCCGCCCGGATAATCTCCCGGCCAACGGGGCTCTCTCCCGGCCAGTACTGTCGCGCTGCGGTCTCGCTGACAATGGCGACCAGTTGGGTTCCCCGGCCGTCATCAGGTCCCAGTGCCCGCCCAGAGACAATGGGAAGTCCCATGACGTCGAAGTAATCTCGGGAAACGGAGTTGTAGGCGATGTCATGATGCTCATCCCCCGAGGGCGGTTCCACTCCAGGTATGTCCCACGAGCTCATCTGGAACGCGATACCCAGGGGCATGAGCTCGGCCTGGGCCACCTTCTCTACGCCGGGGATGGAACGGGCCCGCTCTTCCATGGTTTCGGCGAGGTGGATGAACTCCTCCTCTTCCACCTCGTCGCCGAAGGCCGACAGCCAGACCAGGCCCCCTTCCCGTATAGTGAAGCCCAGATCGATTTCATGGGCGCCCTGGAGGCTCCGGAGGAAGAGGCCGGCTCCAAGGAGGAGGACCATGGAGATGGCCACCTGGGTCACCACGAGGATGTTCCTCAGGCTGAAACGCTTTTGGGCTCCGGACAAACCTCCGGACTCGTCCTTAAGGGTTGGAGCTATATCTGGATTGGTAGACTGGAGGGCAGGGGCCAGACCGAAGAAGAGTCCAGCGGCCGCCGCAACGCCCAGTGTGAACAACAACACGGTTCTGTCCAACCCGACATCGAGATTGATGGGGATGGCGATTGGGGGCTGGAAGGCCATGATGGCTTGCAGTGCCCAGTTGGCCACGATCAACCCGGCCAGACCTCCCATGACACCCAGCACGACCGTCTCGGTGAGGAGCTGCCGAATGAGGGACCACCGAGTCGCCCCCATGGCCAACCGAAGCGCGATCTCCCTTTTCCGATCCGATGCCCGGGCCAGTAGAAACCCCGCCAGGTTCGTGCACGCGACCAGGAGCACCAGACCAACCACGATCAGGAGAAAGGCCGCAAGAGCTTTGGCATAGCGGTCCACCAGGGGGTGGATGGCCACCTCCCCCGTGGGGAGGAGGTTGAACTCCCGTCCTTCCCATTCCTCCGGGTAAGCCTCTCGCTGCCGGGCCGAGAGCGTTGCCAAAGCGGCGCGAGCCTGGTCCACGGCAATCCCTGGGGCGAGTCGGGCTTTGATGAACGTGCTGCGGGATGTCCTCTCCGACAGATGGCTGGAGGTCCCCTCGAAGTTGAGGGCGTCGGACATCATCATGGGCACGAACATGTCCATGTTGAAGCCGGGCGCCGTGAAACCCTGGACCTCCTTGGGCGCTACACCGACCACGGTATACTGGCGACCCCCCAGTCGGATCGTTTGGCCAACGATGCCCGGATC
>JABDNZ010000575.1 GCA_013043565.1 Gemmatimonadota bacterium
TTTGGAGAGGGAGCTCCGGGCCGGAGGATTTGTGGTCACCGGAGAAATCGCCCCTCCCCTGGGGGCCGCCCCGGACGTCATCAGCCAGAAGGCCGAGATGCTTCGGGGGTACGTCGTGGCAGCGAACTTCACCGACAACGCTTCGGCATCGGCTCGGATGAGCAGTCTCGCGTCGAGCAAGATCTGTCTGGAAGCCGGACTCGAGCCCGTGATGCAACTCCAGGCGAGGGACCGCAGCAGGGTGGTCCTGGAGTCCGACGCCATAGGCGCCGCAGGCTTGGGCATCCCCAACATCCTCTGCCTCTCAGGAGACCACCAGAGATTCGGCCCAGGACCTGTCGCCAAGCCCGACCAGTTCGACATGGACGCCATCCAACTGCTGTGGATGCTGCGGCGCATGAGGGACGAGGGCATGTACCTCGACGGGCGAAAGATCAATCAACCCCCGAAGTTCTTCCTCGGTGCGGCGGCCTCACCCTACGGGGCCCTCCCGGAGTATGAGGCCATCCGGGCCGAGAAGAAGATCAACGCCGGGGCCCAATTCATCCAAACCCAACCGGTCTTCGACTACGACCGCTTCTTGGACTGGATGGAAGCCTTGGATAGGCGAGGCCTCCTGGGGAAAGTCCACATCCTTGCCGGGTTGATTCCCCTCAAGAGCGCCAGGGCAGCCGAGTTCATGGCCAATGAGGTCCCTGGCGTCGTGATCCCGGACGTGACGGTCAAGCGGATGACCGAAGCGGACGGCAAGGAGGCTCAGCAGGAAGCAGGGTTTCAGATCGCCGCGGGAATCCTGAGGAAGCTGATGGAAACCCCGGGGCTCTCAGGGACCCACATCATGGCCGTTCACTG
Source organism: Gemmatimonadota bacterium (assembly GCA_013043565.1). Taxonomy (GTDB): domain Bacteria; phylum Gemmatimonadota; class Gemmatimonadetes; order Longimicrobiales; family Gaopeijiaceae; genus JABDNZ01. The sequence goes on from JABDNZ010000575.1 coordinate 853, forward strand.
GGAGTCCATCATCCCGAGATTGCTGGAGGAGACCGGGCTCCGGCAAGACGTCCCAGCCGCCCACACCTGACCGGCCTCGAAAGGAACCGATGAACCCAGTCGTCAAGCCCGAGCTGAGGGTCCTCACAGAGGAGCAGGTTCACTTCGTCCACGACCGGTCCAAGTTCATCCTCAGCCGGGTCGGCGTCAGGGTCGACTCCCCTCGCGCTCTGGAGATCCTCCTTGCCTCCGAGGGAGTGACTCCCGCCGAGCATTCCCCCGATGGCGGGAGACGGGTCGTCTTCGACGAAGCCGTGGTGGAGTGGGCCCTGGGCATGGCCCCCGATGTCGTGCAGGTGTACGACCGCATCGGGGATCCGGCGTTTCGTTTGGGCGAGGATCGAACGCGGTTCGGGGTGGGCACCACGAACCTGTTTTACCAGGACCCGACCACGGATGAGATTTCCCCCTTTTCCAGACGGCATATGGCCGTCTCGGCCCGCCTGGCGCAGAGCCTTCCCAACTTCGACCTGGTTTCCACTATCGGGGTGGTCCGGGATCATCCACCGGAAACGGCCGACCTGGTCGCTTCACTCGAGCTGATCGCGAACACCACCAAACCCCTCGCACTTCTGATCTCTTCAGACGATCTGTTCGGACACGCTCTCGACCTCGCTGAGAGGCTTCGTCCAGGGCTTGCCGAGAAGCCATTCCTCATCCCGTACCTGAACCCCGTCACGCCCCTGATCATCAACGAAGGTACGGCGGAGAAACTGATGACTTCGGTGGAGAGGGGTCTCCCTGTCATCTACAACACCTACGGCATGGCAGGGATGTCCACACCTATCACGGGTGCTGGGACCCTGACCCTACTGAATGCCGAGTTACTGGCCGGATTGGTTCTGGGTCAACTGGTTCGGCCTGGCACCCCTATGATCCTGGGAAGCCTTCCGGCCTATTTCGACATGAAGACCCTCCAGGATTTCTTTGATCCCCATAGCTGGCTGCTGAATCTGGCCTGTTCCGAGATGATGGCACACTACCGGATACCCCACTCTGGAACGGCAGGGTGCGGGATCGGTTGGGGGGCCGATCTGGCCGCGGTAGGCCAGCTATGGACGAATCACATTCTGAGTCTTCTGGGGAAATCCGGCCTGGCGCCGGCTGTGGGAGGGGTGTTGGGGTCCAAGGCCTTCTCGCCCGCCCTGGTCGTTTATTCAAACGACGTCATCGGCCGGGCGGTGCGCCTGAGCGAGGGTTTTCCGCTGAGTGAGGACGAGCTGGATCTGGATACGTTGGCGGATCAGGGCCCCGGAGGGAATTTCCTGACTTCCGATCTCACGCTGAACCGCATTCAGGAAGCATATTTCGAAAGCCAACTCATGCCCCGGCTCGGCCTGGAAGAGTGGGAGGATCGGGACCGCCCCCGGTTCGATGATCTTCTCCGGAAACAAACCCGCAACCTCCTTGAAGACCAGAACCCTCCGGAGGACCACGAAGAGCTGATCTCGAAGGGCGAAGCCTTCATCCAAGGTCTGGCTTGAGGGGTTGCCGCTGCGGGTTGGACCCGTGTCCGCTGGGATGAAGCAGCGGCCGAGGCTGGAAAAAAAGAGGGCCGGATTCCCGAAGAGTCCTTCCTTCCGGGAATCCGGCCCCTAAAATAGCGAAGGAAACCTTCGCTATTTAGTACATCCCGCCCATGTCACCACCACCGGGCATCGGTGGCATCGGCGTGTCATCCGGCTTCTCCACCACCACAGCCTCGGTGGTCAGAAGCAGACCAGCGATGGACGCGGCGTTCTGCAGCGCCGTCCGAACCACCTTGGTCGGGTCGATGACACCGGACTCGACCAGATCCTCGTAGGACTCGGTCTGAGCGTTATAGCCGAAGCTGTTGCTCTTTTGCTCCCGGATCTTCGCCACCACGATGGAACCCTCGGCTCCGGCGTTCTCGGCGATCTGGCGAAGGGGGTGCTCCAGGGCGCGCCGGAGGATCTGGACGCCGATCTGCTCGTCCTCCCGATCCAGCTTCATCTTGTCCAGGGCGGCCTGGGTGTTCAGGAGGGCTACACCACCACCAGGCACGATGCCCTCTTCCACGGCAGCCCGGGTCGCGTGAAGAGCATCCTCAACCAGAGCCTTCTTTTCCTTCATGGCGGTCTCGGTGGCGGCTCCGACGTTGATGATAGCCACACCACCGGCCAGCTTCGCCAAACGCTCCTGGAGTTTCTCCCGGTCGTAGTCCGAAGTGGACTTGTCGATGGCGACTTTGATCTCTTCGATGCGGCCCTGGATCTTGTCCTCTTCCCCGCCGCCGTCGACGAGCGTCGTGTTGTCTTTGTCGATGACGACCCGCTTGGCTCTGCCCAGGTCACTCACCACTGCGTTCTCGAGCTTGAAGCCCACCTCTTCAGAGATGACCTGTCCACCGGTGAGAACGGCGATGTCCTGGAGCATGGCCTTTCGCCGGTCCCCGAATCCCGGAGCCTTCACGGCGCAGACCTTCAGAGTCCCTCTGAGCTTGTTCACCACCAGGGTGGCCAGAGCCTCGCCCTCGATGTCCTCGGCGATGATCAGGAGGGGGTTCCCCATCTGGGCAACCTTCTCCAGGATCGGGAGGAGGTCCTTCATGGAGGAGATCTTCTTGTCATGGATCAGGATAATGGCGTCCTCCAGGACGGCCTCCATGCGCTCAGGATCGGTGACGAAATAAGGGGAGAGGTAGCCCCGATCGAACTGCATTCCCTCGACGGTCTCCAGAGTGGTCTCCAGGCCCTTGGCCTCTTCCACCGTGATGACACCGTCTTTCCCGACCTTCTCCATGGCGTCGGAGATGAGGTCCCCGACCTCAGGGTCGTTATTGGCGGAAATGGTCCCGACCTGGGCGATCTCTTTCTTGCCCTTGGTCTCCTTGGAGAAGCTGGCCAGCTCGTCGACGACCACGCCCACGGCCTTGTCGATGCCCCGGCGGATCCCCATGGGGTTCGTTCCGGCGGTCACGTTCTTCAGGCCCTCGCCGAAGATGGCCTGGGCCAGGACCGTAGCGGTGGTGGTTCCGTCACCAGCCACATCCGAGGTCTTGGTGGCAACTTCCTTCACCATCTGTGCGCCCATGTTCTCGATGGCGTCTTCGAGCTCGATCTCCTTGGCCACCGAGACACCATCCTTGGTGACGGTGGGGGAACCGAACTTCCGATCCAACACAACGTTCCGGCCCTTGGGGCCGAGGGTCACCTTTACTGCCCTTGCGAGCTTGTCCACGCCAACCTTGAGTTGGGCGCGGGCCTCGACGTCAAATGCGAGTTCCTTCGCTGCCATCTGTGTATCTCCTTACGCGTTCGTCTTTCGGTGGATCCGGATTATTTGATGATCGCCAGGATGTCGGACTCCCGGAGGA
>JABDNZ010000001.1 GCA_013043565.1 Gemmatimonadota bacterium
GGCCTCAGGATTCACGTCGGCCACCTTCGAAAGCCGCCAAAGAGAAGGGTCTGGCGGAAACTCCACTTGGCGGTCGACGGGGACACCGGCGAAGTCCTCGCTGAAGATCCGACCAACCGGCACACAGCTGATTGCGTCCGGGTGCCTAAGCTCCTAGACCAGATCGACGGTCCGCTAACCTCCGTCGCAGCGGACGGAGCTTACGATGCGGGTTCGGTCTACGAGGCTGTTCAGGGGAAAGGAGACGGCCATCGGGTGACGACACTCATCCCACCGGGTCGGGGTGCTCAACCGTCTTCGATCCGGTCGCCCGGGCAGAGGGAGAGGAACCGGAACATCCGGTCGATGCGAAAGCTCGGACGGCAGGAGTGGTACGCCGGTTCGGGTTACAGCAGGCGGAGCCTGGTGGAGAACACCGTATTCCGATACAAGACCATCCTGGGTCAGAGGATGAGGAGCCGATCTCTCGGGAGCCAGCGAGCCGAGGTCAGGCTCGCCTGCAGGATCCTCAACACGATGACCAGCCTTGGGATGCCGGACAGCGTCAAGGCGGAGTGAAAACGGCCGGGGGAAGGCGGGAGTTCGTCTTCAGCCCCGAGCCATGCAACAACGCCAAGGAAAGACGATACGCGCCGAGCGGCCCTAGTTCCCAGAAAGCTGTGAGCAGGGCGCAGCTTGCATGTGGGTGTGGATGGACCGGGGGAACTCGGGGCGAGATAGAGGCCGGGTCCGCTGACTCAGTACCTTGGCTCCGCCCATACAACCAGATTCCTTACCGCTACCTCTGTTCCCACCGCTTCCGCGTCAAGCCGGACTGTCCACCGCGTTTTTGGATGGGTGTCTATCCTGACTGGGTTTGTGGCCACCACTTCATGGTTCAGGATGAGGGATGCATGCCCATCAGCTCGGATTTGGATTGCCGCCTGGACCCAACCCTCTTGGGGAAAGAGTTCTTCACGACGGACCCTCACCTCCGCCGGGCCTGGCTCAACAAAGAACGATGCCTCTGCCGGATCCATCCGGTCCGATTCCCTAGACGGGTAGAGGAAACAAACTGACTGGCCCGATGCCGAGAAAGTGCCCACCTCCTGATCGGCAGACATCGGGTCCCCATCATCCAAACAGAACGCGAACTTCTGGTGGGCCTCCCGGTCCAGATTCAGGCGGAATTCGAGATCAATCGTCACGCCGAGGTTTAGGGAGACTTCGAAGAGGCTGAGTAGGCCGTCGAAATACTTGTCATCCCCGGTTAGTCGAAGTTCCGGCCCATCCGTGGCTTCCGCCGAGTAGGGTCGTGGATATCCAACGGGTAACCAGTCCCTGAAAGAGAGAGAATCGAACTGGTCATGGAACTGAACGCCCGGTGGCTCGCCACCCTCCACGACCACCAACGTGGTGTCACGATGGGAGTGCCCCGAACCGGCAATGACCAGGGTCCTGCCGGGACGGTTCCCAATGACCAACCCAGCCCCAGATACAGAGGCTACCCCCGGGTCTGAGGAAAACCACTGGATGCCTTCATCGCCTCGGGTGCCATCAGAGTAAAGGACACTTGCATCGAGCCTTTCCTGACTACCCCAACTCACGTTTACCGAATCCCCTCCGATATCAAGCTCCTCCACGACCCGGGTTGGTTCGGAACGGACCCATTGTGGCCCACCCCCCACTGCTGGCGAGAGTCCGAGCGGATGAACCTCGCCGTTCTCCAAATCCCGGATCACGTATTCCACTCTACCCCCTGACACCGCGAGGTGGAGGGCAGCCGAACCGTCAGGTGAGCACTCGATCATGTTGCCGATCTCCAGGTGAGAAAGAGTATCCACCTGGAAGCTCTCCGGTGAGGCTTGGAGAAGCTCAACCCCGGCTGGGGATTCGGTGGTGACCAAGACTTCCCCACCGCACCAGTCCATGGCGAGGATAGGTCCCAACGCGAGGGATCCAGTGCGCTGCCCTGAAAGGTTGAGGATCGCCAGTGTGTCAGCCTCCCCCCGGATCCCCACGGCGACTCTGTCTCCATCCGGAGAGATCCGTGCAGTCGCAATGGGTACGGAAGGTTGGAGGAGCAGGGTTCTGTTTGAACCGTCGAGGTCGGCCATCCGGAGGAGGTGAGCAAACTCTTCGATCTCAACGTCCTCGGAGGTGAACAGAATCTGTGATCCGGAAGGGGAAACATCTCGAAGTGTTTGATCGCGCGGATCCCCGATGACCGGCTCAGGTGACCCAGCGGAATCCAACCGAGCGATGGCTGGACCCCCCGGTCGGTTCAGGGAGTGGAACCAGAGCTCCTCCCCATCTGGGCCTCGGTAGGTTTGAAACCCCACATCGAACCGAGAGGGTTGGGGCTGGATGCCCATCGCCCACTCCCCTGGTGGCTCGGAGGTGACTGGCACCCGGAGCTGTCGCCCGTTATCCACTCCGAAAACGATGGTTCCCCCACCGTACAAAGGGGAGATCGGAGCGGACTCAAACCACCCTGATCCCCATAGTGCCAACGCACCAATCAGGATGGCGGCGAACGGGATCAGGGCTTTGGGGGCCAGCCTGGATCGAATCTTGGGTCCATAGCTGGATGCGGAACGGTGGAGCGCGGCCTCTCGGAGAAGATCATGGGAGAAGTCCAGCCTCGAGTCCTCTGTCCAGATAAGAACGTTCTCGTCCAGAAGCTCCGAAAGGGCTCGATCGAACAAGAGGTCAGGAACTGCCTCTGTACGAGTGAGGCTAGCCAGAAGGACTGGGCGCCCATGTTGAGCAACCCGGGTGGCAACAGTGCCCGCGTCAACCGACAGTCGATCCAACCGATTCAACAATAAAGACCGGATATTGGCGGGGGTGTGGTGATCCTTTGGGAACTCAGCGAGCAGGAACGCCCAACCTCCCGGGACTCTATCGATGATCTTTTTATCACGGAGGTCTCGGAAGATCTCGGCTATGAACAGAGGGTTTCCGCTAGAAAGGTCCTCAAAATGTCGGGTGGCCTCATCGAGGATTCTCGGAGTTGGCCAAGAAATGTGAAGGGAAAGGAGCTCCCTGATGTCTTGGCGGGAAATGGGCTCCAGGCATACGGCGGCGAATGGGAGTTCGTCTATCAACCGGTGGCGGTACCGTCCCCATTCACGTTCTCCCTCTGGGCGACCCAGAACTGCGAAAAGCACCCGAGCCTGCTCGATTCTGCGCATTGCCGCGAAGAGGACCATGCGGCTTGATTCGTCGATCCATTGGCCATCATCCAAGAGTAGGACGATTGGCGACTCGAAAGAGACGGCGTCTAAGCATTCCACAATTGCGTCGACCAGGGTGATCGGACCACCCCCAGGCTTTTGTGCACCCTGGTCCACTTCTCCCCGAGAGCCATGTGCCAGGCCTTTGAGAATTGAAGTAGAGTGTGACGACATCCCGGCCGCACCCGGAAGACTCAGGAGTTTCCTCGATAGTTCTGAGAGGACTCCCCACTCCAACGCAGCTTCGTATTCGTAACCTTTTACCCGCACGACCTGAACCGAACTCCCGAGGGAGGACACGAACTCTTCCGCTAGACGAGTTTTCCCGATACCTGCTGGACCTGTGAGCAGGAGGAAACGCGTGTCTTCTGCGAGGACCCCTTTCCACAGTGCCCGTAACTTGGCGAGTTCTTGACTACGTCCTACGAACTCTAGCGTGCCCTCCGTCGAAACTCGCCTTTTGGCTTTAAAAGACGCCGCCAGCTCAGAAAGCCTCTTCTCAAGGGAATCGAGACCGAAATCTTCCCAATAAGCCCCATCTACCGTTGCTCTGGCATCGGTCAACGCTTCTCGCGCCGAATCCAGTTGGCCGAGCTCGAGCAGAATCTCCATCCTGGCTCGGTGGGCCGCGGTATGGGCGGGTTTCACATCGAGGGCCGTCTCGAGAAAAACAATTGCTTCTGACAAGTCACCCTCGGAATGCAGAGATTCGGATCGGTGCGTCAGTGCCCTGACGAAACGGTCCTCGAGCTGGCTCTTTGTTTCCTCGGCCCACCGGTCCCAATCCCTAAGCCCGGACAGGGAGAGACCATCCAGAAACTCTCCCCTCCACAGCTGTCGGGCCTTCGCTAGGTCTCCCTCGCTTAGGGCCTCTTGGAGTAGGAAGAAATCGGATTGGATGCTGCCGGGCCTCACGAAAAGATGTCCTTCTCCGTCGATCGGGTCCTCCCCGAGAGCATCGCGAATGAGCCAGAGCGCCTGCCGAACTGAATGCCTTCGTTTGCTTTCAGAAGCGTTGGGCCAGAGAAGAGTCCCGACCTCAGTGCGCGAGACAGGGCGGTGTGAACAACAAAGGTAGGTGAGGAGGGCGAAGGTTTTGCCTAGGGGAAGCGCGACCTCCGATCCGTCCTCTCGGAGGAGTTCAGGAGTACCCAGGAGGTGTAGAAAAAAAGCCATTGGACGCCTCCAACC
>JABDNZ010000007.1 GCA_013043565.1 Gemmatimonadota bacterium
CTTGCTTACGCGGACGACGAGTTCACCGAGGACGAACGGGACCACCTGACGGCGGCTGTTCGGCGTCAGTTCGGACTCGATGAGGGCCAAGCAGCGGACCTCATACAGTTGGCCGAGGAGCAGCGAGCCGACGCCGTCGATCTGTGGACCTTCACAAACCTCGTGGCGGAACACTATTCGCTCGGCCAGAAGATGGTCTTGGCGGAGGCCATGTGGGGCCTGGTATACTCCGACGGAGAGTTGGCGAGCCGTGAAGATTACCTGATGAGGAAGATCTCGGGGCTCCTTCGGCTGGAGCCGGGGTATCTAGCCGAAGCGAAGAAGCGGGTGGAGGAGCACCAACCGCCTGATGAGAACAGCCCGACTGATCCCGACTGACCTGAGAACCCTTCTTGGCATAACGAGGAGTTCATGATCAACCTTGTTCCCGGTGGCTACGTCTTCACTCACCTGGTCTTTTGGACGGTCGTCGGTCTGGTGGCTGTCGGAACCAATGCGGTGGCCATCATCCTGATGGTCGGCCTCGGTACGATGGTGCTGGAAACCATTCAAAGGGCTTGAGGTGTCTGCGTGCTGCTTTTCCTGAAGATTCTTGGTGGGCTATTGGCTCTCGGCATCGGTCTGTACATGGGCTCGGCCGGGCGCTACAGGCCCGACCCCGACGAGATCGACAAGGCGCTGACTGAGGGTGGCTACAGCAGGAGGGCCAAAACCCACTTCACTCCCCTGGGCTGGCTCCGGAATACCCAACAACGCTCGTCTCATGTCAGGCGCCGTTCCCGAGGTGGGCCGAAGGGCCTCTTCAATCTCTCTTCCCCGGATTCAAAGAAGGACTGACAGGTTCGGCGACCCGAACCCCGGGTAGTCTCATTCTTGAACCGACACGATCCTTTCGATCGGGTATTCAGACCCCACGGCCAACATATCCACGAATCCCGGTAAGGGTGCCAGTCCCCATTGCGACTGAGGCTCCAGCAGGATGACGATGAGGTTGGTGGCGATCTGATCGCACCAGACTACGACGTCTCCGGGATCGATCGTCCCGTCATATCGAGTTGCAGTTACTCCAACATCCAAGAAGTCCTTGTCCTCCTTCTGCGTCGGCACGACTGACTCGATCCGGTAGGACTCGAGAGTCGCTGGGGTCGCCTGCTCCATGGTCTGAACCGCGATTCCATTCCGCTCCAAAACGGCAATGACCTCAGCCAGTTCCGAGGGAATCACATAACCAAGAGGACGGGACACGGCATGGGTAGCCTCTACGGCAGGCGCGAAGGTTTCGATGGTAAGATCCGCCTCTTCACCGGTTTCGATGTCGATTACCCCCACCGTGAGGGATGGCCTATCAGGATCAGGGACGTAATCCATGACCAGGGCTACCTGGTCGGATAGGTCCCCGCTCACCAGCGCGCCTCTCTCCTGGTCCACCAGGTTCCGCACTTCCTCGGAATGTTCCCCGAAAAACCGGAGGAAGGCTTTTATGGTCTCCAACTGCTGACGGGTCCGCTCGCGGATGTCCGACTCGACGGTGAGACCATTCCTTCCTTCTATGAGGAACGAGAGAGAGTGGTAAATGCCCATGCTGTTCCGCCCATCGTTCAGGGCTGTGGTGCTGTACCGGAAGCGGGCATCGGGACCGTCGGTGACCAGATACCTCCTTAAGAGGACGTCTTTTTGGATCAGAGCACTCTGCATCTGCGGGATGACCTCATCCCATGCAAAAGACCGGAGAACCATCGACATGTTGGCATTCGACAGGGCTCCGATTTGTTGCCCGAAGTTCTTAAGAAGCCCTGCGTCAACCCACGTTGATCCGGCGAAACCGTACTCATGGACGTCCAGGGTGACGTGGGGAAGGATCCGATTGTAAAGGGAATGCAGGGCAGCGACTTCAGGAGTGGAAAGAGGGAGGTGGTCTCGGTTGAGATCCATGTCGGCCGCATTCCTACGCTGGCCCTTTTCGGAACCGTCCGGGTTCACCTGGGGCACGAGGTAGAAATCGACACCCTCGACAAGGTCGGCATCGGCGCCGGTGGCGATGTCTCGAGCCAGGGCGATAGCGGCCTCCTTGCCGGACGGTTCATTCCCATGCTGCTGGGCATAAATGAGCACCTTGAGCTTGTCGGAGCTCGTAGCCTCCGCCTGGCCCGTGGCACCGAAGCGCAGGGCCACCAGGGCTCGCCCTTCCAAGGATTCGCCGATGGTGTCGATGGTGAACCCACCGGTCTCCAGGCGAAGACGGTCCAAAAAGACCATCATGTCTTCGTAGGAGGTGAGGACGTCTCCTTCTGCCAACTCCAGAGGAGTGGGGACGGCGGTCTGGGAACACCCGATCAGAGCCGTGAGGACGGGGAGCAGCAGGATCGAATAGGGGCTTCTATGGAGTCGGTACTGGGGTTTTGCGCGCATCCTCGGGACCTCGAAGGCTCGGGCAGCCTCCGGGGTGGAGGCTATCGAGGGACAATATGGTCCCTTTAACCCCAAAGCCAGTTCATCACGACGAGGATGCTTCCCACGAATGCACCGAGGACATAGCCCAGACGGACGATCAGTTTCATCTCCCTGTCGGTCACCCGCTTGACGATTTCCTCCATCTTCTCCGTGGGGAAATTCAAAACCTTCTCTTCTACCCTTCCCGCGACGTTGATTCGGTGAACCATGTCAGGGACTTGGGTTTGGATCCACGCCCAAAGAGGGTCCCCGATGGCCGCTTCGATCCGCTGCGGCGCCTTGGGGGGAAGCCAATCCGACGGCCTCCCGATGGGCCGGTCCAGCAGAGTATGGGCCATTCGATCGGCCCATCGTCGGAATAGGCTCTGGGCTGCCTCGCTCCGGGCCGCCGACACGAGCCAGCGAGAGAGAGTGTCGGGCGGGACCTTTTCCAGGATCTCACCCCAGGTTCGAGCCCCGACCCTATCGAGGGTGCTCTCGACCTTCTCAACCAAAAACCCCCGGGTCGCCGGGTCCCTAGCCACTCCCACGGCCCAGCCGGTGAGCGTCGCCTGAGCCTCTTTGACGTTCGGATCGTCCGGGTCGCCCAGGACCGAGTTCACCGGCCGGCGGAGGAAATCGACGATGGCGTCGTTCACACCCCTGGCCATCGCGTCCTGGATGGCCTGCTCCCGAAGCATTCCGGAGAGCCTTTCTGCTCCCTCCTGCTCGATGGTATCAAGAACCCGATTGAGGGTGTCCTCCGTGACGATGAGCCTTGCGACCACTCTCTGGAAGAAATCCAGGTCTCGTAGGAACCGATGGAAGAGTTCGTGGAGGGTCTTCTCGAACCTGGTTCGGGCCTCCGGGTCCTCCAGGACCCGCCCGAGCCGCTTCAGGGCCAAAGGCAAATAGGACGAGATGGCCTTTTCCAGAGATCCAACGAGCCCAACGGGAAGCACCTGTTCAAAGGTCTTCTCGGGCTCCAGGAGGTTCAGGGTCGCCCGCTCCACATAGTCCTGTACCGTCCCCTCGAAGCCTTCACTCTCGACGGCACCCTCCAGCCACCCTTCCACGGTCTCGGTCAGGGCCGCCTCCCTGGCCGGAGTGAGGAGGCCGGCTACGGGTTCGTCGGCCACGGCTTCGAGAAGGGTTCTGGCCTTTTCCTCCATGAAGGTCTCGAACGACTCGGAGGCCAAATAGTCCTGGAACCGATGCATCCCTATCCCCACCGCATCGTCGAGGATCGTCTCCAACTCCCCCATCACATGATCAGGGAGCATCTCCCTCACCGATCCTCGCTCCTTCCGAAGCACGGCTTCCAAGAAGTGCGAGAGGCGATCGTCGAAGGCCCCTCGGAACTCCTGGTCGGCGAAGGTCTGGGTCAAATCATCCTCGGTCAGAAGGCGGTTACCGACCGTTCGTCCGACGGCTGATGCGAGGCGGGCTTGGTTCTTGGGGATGGCTCCCTGGAACAAGGTGAGCCGGCGCCCGAAAAGTCTGGGGGGCTCGTAGGGGTGGAAGAGCATCCACACGGCCACGGTGTTGGTCAGACCTCCGGCCAGGGCTCCGAAGACCACGGTCAGGACGGCTTGAAGGACTTGTTCGGACACGGTCAGCGCTGTGAATGACGAATGAGACCTCGGACAGGCAGCTCTGCCCCTCCCAAGGTCAGGGTACCCATGACTTCAAAAAGGGCATCGACCGGAAGCATCGGCCCTTCTCCCTCGGCTGCCTCGAAGAACGGTGTGACAGCCACCAAGCTGCCCTCGAGATCTCCTTCCGGCGACTGGACCTCCCATCCCATGGGGACGTCACGCCTGGCGGGCTCGAAGGCCCTTACCTCCGACCAGGTGAGGCGAACGCCCTCCCATTGCCTGGTGAGAAACTCAATTCGAGCGCGGAGTGAATAGTCACCCCCCTCCTGACCCGATTCCTGATCCAGGTTCTCAAAAACGACTTGCAGGGAGTCCCCCGACAGGAGCACACC
>JABDNZ010000014.1 GCA_013043565.1 Gemmatimonadota bacterium
GACCACACCTCCGCGGCGCCGGAGGAAGAGGATTCCGGGGTGGAAGGGCCCTGACCTGATTTGGGTCGTGCCGGGACAGGCTCCCTAGGAGCTAGTTAGAGTCCGAGCTCCCGAAGTCTTTCCAGCGATACGTTCCGAGCCGCTTTCTCGCCGGCCGGAACCTGCCGCCTGGCTTCATCTTCGGCCACTTTCTGGTGTTGCCGGACCAACAGGAGTCCAGCGGTCAGTGTGGCCGCTCCCAACAGGCTCACAAGAAAAGTTCGAATGGTGCCTCCCTGAGTCGAGGTGCATGCCGTTGCCGTTTCAAAATACGATTGCATAAATCGTGCCGGTTGTTGATCAGGTTAACGGTTCAGGAAAAGCTCCAAACGGCGTAGTTTTTTCATCGGCGCACCCTTCGTGATGGAAGTGGAGGCCGCAGAAAACTGAGGGAAGGGGGGAATCTTCCCTCGGATTCCCGAAAGGGGCCCGTTCGAAAGAGGTGGAACGCTTCACCCTGGTCAGCTTGATTCACCGGGCCGCTGGGGGGTAACCTTTCACGCATGGAGTTGTGAGCCGTTCCTTTTCTAGCCACCAGGTCAAACGGACAATCCGATGTCAATTTCCAATCGTGGTCTCCTTATCTTCGCCTCCGTCGCAGCTCTGTCAGCGGTCGCCTGTTCGCCTCCCGAGGTCCCCGCCGATCTGATCTTTCTGGGGGGGAAGGTATGGTCTGGGGTTCCCGGAGAACCGATGGCTGAGGCGCTGGCGGTGAAGGGAGGGTTCGTCCAGGCCGTGGGGACGAACCGTGAGGTCAGAGCTTTGCGGGGTGGGGACACGGAAACCGTACGTCTCCGGGGCCGGATGTTGGTTCCGGGGTTCATCGACAGCCACACCCACTTCATCCCCGGCGGATTCCAGCTTTCCAGCGTGGATCTTCGGGATGCGGACTCAAGGGATGAGTTTGGCCGGCGGATTCTGGACTTCGCGTCCGGACTGGAGGAGGGCCAATGGGTCACTGGCGGAGACTGGGACCATGAGATGTGGGGAGGAGAGCTTCCGCACAAGGATTGGATCGACGCGGCCACCCTGACCAAGCCGGTTCTCGTGTCCCGATTGGACGGTCATATGGCACTGGCCAACTCTCTGGCCTTGGAGTTGGCCGGGATAACAGCGTCCACGCCGGTGCCGTCCGGTGGCGAAATCGTCCTTGACCCGGAAACAGGAGAGCCCACAGGAATCCTGAAAGATGAAGCCATGGCCCTGGTGTCCGCCGTCATGCCCGAGCCTTCGGAAGAGGCCTTGGACAGAGCATTGGATGACGCCGTCGAGCATGCCCTCTCCATGGGAGTTACGCAAACCCATCACATGGGAACCTGGGCCGATCTGGAGACATTCCGGAGGGCCCATGCCGATGGGCGCCTGAAAATGCGAGTTTATTCCGTGGTTCCCATCTCCACCTGGGAAAGGCTCGAGGCCTGGGTGAACGAAAACGGACGTGGCGACGATCAGCTCTGGTGGGGCGGACTCAAGGGGTTTGTGGATGGGTCGCTAGGGTCGACTACTGCCTGGTTCTACGATCCCTACGAGGACGATCCGTCCACGTCAGGCCTCCTGACTACCGATACGGCGTCCCTCCGAGCATGGGCCCTCGCCGGCGATGCAGCCGGCCTTCAACTCCTCATCCACGCCATCGGCGACCAGGCAAACGACTGGTTGTTGGACCTCTATGAGCAGGCCATCGAGGAGAACGGGCCCAGGGATCGACGCTTCCGGATTGAACATGCTCAACACCTTTCGGAGACGGCTTTCCCTCGGTTCGCTGACCTGGGGGTAGTCCCGGCGATGCAACCTTATCATGCCATCGACGATGGACGTTGGGCCGGGAAACGTATCGGCTCTGAGAGGGTGAAGACCACGTATGCCTTTCAGAGTCTTCTGGAGGCTGGCGCCGATCTCTCCTTTGGTTCTGATTGGACGGTGGCCCCCATGGATGTAATGTCCGGCATTTACGCGGCCCTCACTCGGAGGACACTCGACGGAGCAAACCCAGACGGTTGGGTTCCAGAGGAGAAAATCTCCTTGGAAGTTGCGCTGACGGCCTACACATGGGGGAGCGCTTATGCCGGTTTCGCCGAGGATAGGTTTGGGCAGCTCGTCCCCGGGAAGTACGCAGACCTGGTCGTGCTTTCTCAGGATCTTTTCCAGGTGGATCCCGTAGAAATCCCCACCGTCCAGGTGGAAATGACTGTTGTGGGCGGGGAAATCTCGTATAGAAAAGAGGGATGAGATGACAGAGGTCGGCGGTGGAGATGTAGGCTCGACCCGGCAAAAGGCGATTGACGCGCTATGTGAGCATTTCGCCAACGACGCCCTCTCGGTGGAAGAGTTCGAACGTCGCGTCGACGAGGCTCACAAAGCCGAATCCCAGGAAGAGATCAAGGCACTCCTATCCGACCTCCCATCGGGGGATCTTCCTGTGCGGAAGGAGGATGTGGGAACCACCGCCATCCAAAGACCCCGAGCTTCCGTTCCCGCATCTCGCGTAAAGGAACGGAGCTTCCAAGTGGCCGTTCTGAGCGGGACGCACCGAAAGGGCCGATGGATACCGGCGAGACAGAACTACGCTTTCTCGGTCATGGGGGGGATCACATTGGATTTCCGGGAGGCCCTCCTCCCGCCGGGGGAAACAGAAGTCTGGATCTTCACCGCCATGGGCGGAGCGGAGATCATCGTCCCGCCGGGACTGCCGGTGGAATGTGAGGGTTTGGCCATCTTGGGGGGGTGGGAGCACCGGGAAAACGCAGCCGTGAGCCCGGACCCGGACGCTCCCATCCTCCGGGTGAGGGGATTGGCCCTGATGGGAGGGGTAGAGGTGACTACCCGTTTCCCCGGAGAGACCAACCGAGAGGCGAAACGGCGCCGTCGGTTCGAGCGAAAAGAGAAAAAACGTAGCAAGCGCTTGGGGGACGGTTCCTGACGTTCGCGATTGTCGCACCCCAACGGTGGGGAAACCCGACGGACGGCACCGTCGTAGAGCCTAAAGCGCGCTCCCGCGGCATGCGGTTCACCAGCTCAGAGGAGGTACCAAGGTGAAAGGCAAGAAGACGATCTGGACCGAACAGGTTGCCCTGAACCTCCTTCGGATAGTTGCTGGGTTCCTCTTCTGGCAGCATGGGGCCCAAAAGCTCTTGGGGTTCCCGGGGGGTGAACGGGTCGGGGATATGTTGGGAATGATGGGGCTCGCCGGCATCCTAGAAATGGTCGGGGGAGCCATGCTCGTTCTCGGCCTGTTCTCGAGGCCGGTGGCGTTCGTCCTCTCCGGCCAAATGGCGTGGGCCTATTTTTCCGTGCACGCGCCCAATGGGTTTTGGCCCATTCAGAACGGCGGTGAGCTGGCTGCCTTCTATTCCTTCCTTTTCCTCTATATAGCCGCCAGGGGCGGCGGCGTCTTCAGCCTGGACGGAGTGAGACAGCTACGGAGGGAGCGCAAAACCAAGGAAGTGGCGCCGGCGGCGGAACCCGAAGCCGCGATTCCCGGAACAGCCGTCCCCGACGACGACTTTCCCGAGTTGACGGAAGAGGACCTGGCCGAGGATCCGGAGATCGCCGAGCTCCTGGGGGACAACCCCTAGCCCATCTTTATCGACAGTATTGGTCGAAGGCGGCCTTCAGGGCATCCGCGATCTCGTGGGGCGTGTGTCCCTCGACCTGGTGGCGCTCCATCATATACACCAGCTGTCCATCCTTGAGAATCGCTGCGGAAGGGGAGGAAGGGGGGTAACCCACGAAGTATTCCCTGGCCCGTTCTGTAGCCGCCATGTCCTGCCCGGCAAAGACGGTGGTGAGGAGGTCGGGTTTGTTCTCGTGCTCCACAGCCATTGCCATCGCAGGACGAAGCCCTCCCGCCGAACAGCCACAGACCGAGTTCACCGCCACCAATACCGTTCCTTCTGACTCCAACAGGCCCTCCACGTCTTCCGGCGTTCGCATCTCTTTGAATCCGAGACGAACCAGATCCTGCCGCATGGGGGCAACCATGAGTTCCGAATAGGGCATTCCCTGCTCCTGAAAAGTGAGGTGGAATCGCTTGGTCCCAGGCCCCGTCGGGGCCGTCGACAGGAACCCCCGGGGCCACCGGGAAGTTCCAACAGTGACGGGTCGGAACCGGAAGGCGTGGAGTGGGCGGTTCCACAGGGCTAACGGTCCTGATAGAATTCAGCCCTTCCCCTATCGAGCTCCCGGCCGAAGGTTGGCCGCGAACGGAGGTTTTCCATGCGGTTATTCAGAAACCTGCAGATCCTGCTCTTGATTGCTCCCGGTCTCCTGGTGGCCTGCGGCCCCTCTGAAGCAGCGGACGGTGCCGGGACGGCCCGTCAGGACGCCGAAGAGGTGGTCGGGAGCGATGGTCCTTACCTCCTGGTCGTGAACAAAAGCTCCAAAACCCTATCGGTGGTAGACCCAGAGACCGGTACGGAAGTGAAGGTGATTGAAACCGGCTTCGCGCCCCATGAGGTGGCGGTTTCCCATGACGGGCGGTTTGCATACGTCACGGATTATGGTACGGGAGGACAGCCCGGAAACACCGTCACGGTGGTGGATTTGGAAGCGATGGCGGTGTCTGGCACGATCTCCCTCGCGCCACATACTCGGCCCCACGGCGTAGCAGTGGCCTCCGACGGTACGATATGGGTTACCACGGAGGGGTCGGCCCATGTGCTCCAGGTCCACCCCGAGACAGGGGAGATCCTCCAGGCGGTGGAGACGGGCCAGGAGGTGACCCACATGGTGGCTATCGCCGAGGAGGCGGGCCGCGTAGTGACCGCCAATATCGGGAGCGGTACGGCCACGATTGTGGATCCGGCGACCCAGTCTGTTGTTGCCCACGTCGAGACGGGCGCCGGGGCCGAGGGCCTCACGGTCCATCCCGATGGGACGCGTGCATATGTAACGAACCGGGCTGCTGGGACCCTAGTAGAGTTGGACCTCGCCACCGGGGCCGTGAGCCGTAGCATGGATGTGGGCGACTTCCCCATCAGGGTGAAAGTCCGGCCTGGTGGGGCGGAGTTGTTGGTGTCCAACGCCAACGGAAACGAGGTCGTAGCCGTGGACCCGGACGAGTGGACGATCCTTCGGCGGCTGACCGTCGGGGCGGCCCCTATCGGCATTCTCGTGACTCCAGACAACCGAACCGCCTATGTGGCGAATACCCAGGACGACAAGATCACGGTGATCGATCTGGTGAACTGGGAAGTGTCCGGAGAGATCTTTCCGGGAGACGAGCCTGACGGCATGGCCTGGGTCGGCTGAAAGAGGATCACATATAGCATTGGAGGCTAGGTGAGTAGAGTCAGTTGGTTTCTGTGTTCGGCCGCTTTGGCAACGATGGTGGCCTGCGGCGGTGGGGAAGGGGAGGCGGCTCCGGAAGAAGAATCCTGGGAGGGAGACATCGAGGCAGTCACCAGAACGCTGCGGCCCCAAGACGGAACGGACCGGGATTGGGAGGTCTTCCGGGCTTCGGTGAGCCGAGCATGGGAGGCGGGCCTCGATACCCTGCCCATGGGCGAGGCCGTGGTTCGGATCGGACAGTCGTTTGTGGGGTGGCCTTACGGACCCGGCACCCTGGAGGTTGCCGGAGAGGAAGGCGTGGTGGTCAACTTCGAGGAATTCGACTGCGTGACCCTGGTAGAGAACGCCCTCGCTCTGGCCCGCTTCATCAAGACTCAGGAGCCGACCGTCCTGACCTCCGAGCTCCGGGCCCGGGAGGCCTACAAAGGGGCCATTCGGGAGATTCGTTACCGCCGGGGACGGGTGGACGGGTATCCGAGCCGACTCCACTACTTCTCCGATTGGATCTTGGACAACGAAGGGAAGGGACTCGTGAAGGAGATGACCCGGGAGTTCGGCGGGGAGGAGGATTCCGAGGCCATCGACTTCATGAGCGCTCATCCGGAGGCATACAGGCAACTGGCGAACCCGGCCAACTACTCCGCCATCATGGACACGGAGTCCAGGCTCAGCGGGATGACCCGGTTCAAGATCCCGGAAGCCGAGATCCCGTTATGGGTCGCCGAGATCCAGAACGGAGACATCATCGCGGCAACCAGTACGGTGGAAGGCCTGGATGTCGCACACACCGGACTGGCCTACTGGCAGGGCCTCGATCTCCATCTGTTGCATGCGCCCCTGGTCGGTGAGAGCGTAGAGGTGAGTCGTCTACATCTCGCCGAGAGGATCCTCAGGCTTTCTGGTCAGGATGGGATCCGGGTGGTCCGGCCCCTCGAGGTGGTTCCTTCCGCCGGAGGCAGCCCCAAGCCGTGATCGTATCCCTTATCGGGACCTTGGGTGCGGGGCTGGTGGTGGGAGGGGTCGGATACCTCCTGGACCGGTTTGCGTTGGGCATGATTCGCCCTCCCTATAAGCCTATCCGGTACAGGGTTTCGGCCCTTCCTTATCTCTCCGAGTCGGTCTCCATAAAATCGGGAGATCAGGATCTGGCCGGCTGGATCATACGTCCGGAAGAGGACCGAAAGGGCCCGGTGCTGGTTTTTGTCCACGGATGGGGTTCCAACCATGGAACCATGACCCGCCTCGCTGGACCCCTTCTTGGGATGGGATTCCCGGCGCTGGTTTTCGACGTCCGGCATCATGGGAAGAGTCGAGGGGCCCCCTTCGTCACGGCCAGGCACTTTCGGGACGATATCGTGGCCGCTGTCGGCTTGGCTGGGCAGCGCTTTCCGGGCCGGCCGCTGGTTTTGGTGGGGCACTCCATGGGAGGCTCCACCGGGGTATTGGCTGTGGCCCACGGAGCCCCGGTCCAGGCCCTGATCTCCATCGGGGCGCCGGCGGATATGTGGGAGGTTTGGGCGCACCACCTCAACCAGCAAGGTCTCCCCGGAACGTGGGTCATCAAAGGCCTCAACCCTTTCTGGCGGTTCCGAGCCGGCGTGCCCTGGAGGAGCCTGGATCCAAGGAGGAAAGCCGGCGAGATACATGGGCCATTTTTGGTCCTCCATGGGGCGGAGGATGAGAGCGTACCGGTCCACCACGCCTTTTCCCTTGCCGAAGCCGGAGGGGTGGTTCCCCAGGTGTTACCGGGGGAAGGGCATACGGATCTTCTGGAAAGTCCCGAGCTTCACCGCATCGTGGTGGGTTTCCTGGCTGGCCTGCCTCAGCCTTCGGCTCCCGAGGCCAGAGACGAGGCCCATTCCGGCAGCACCGACGGATCGATGTCGAACACCGATGCGCCCAGCGTATAAACCACGGTGGCAATCACCAGCGCCCCCAGAAGGTTCAGGAAAATCCCCACCCGTGCCATCTCACCGACACTCAGGCGGCCGCTTCCGAATATGATGGCGTTGGGCGGCGTCGCCACCGGCATCATAAAAGCGCACGATGCGGAGAGAGTGGCCGGGATCATGAGGATGAGGGGGTGTGTTTCCGTGGCCACGGCGATGGCTGCCAGGATGGGTAGGATCATCTCCGTGGTGGCTGTATTGCTGGTGAGCTCCGTGAGAAACGTGATCATGAGGCACACGAGGAGGATCAGCGCGAAGGTTGGAAGGCTGCTGACCGCCTGAAACTGATCCCCGACCAGTTGGGCCAGGCCCGTTCTCTGGAATCCAGCTGCCAGCGCGAATCCGCCGCCGAAAAGGAGCACGATGTTCCAGGGGAGGCGGGGGATCACCTCTCGGCCCATGATTCGTTGGGCCCCCTTGCTCCGATCGCGGGTGGGTATGAAGAAGAGGAGAGAGGCCATGGTGATGGCCACCGTCCCGTCGTCGATCATGCCTGGATAGGGGAGAAGCCTGGACCACCCCGGGATCGTGACCAATCCCAGCTGGATGTCCACCCGGAAAACCCAAAGGATGGCCGTGGCGGCGAATACCGCCATGACCACCTTTTCCTCGAAGGTCACGGGCCCCAGGGCGGCTCGCTCCGAAACCACCACCTCTCGGTCCACCGTCAGCCCCGCTGGGGCTCGGTAGAACACCTGGGTAAGGAAAACCCAGGCGCAAAGAAGAAGGATGACGCCCAGAGGGAGGGCCATGATCATCCATTGGCCAAAGGATATCGCCGGCGCCTCGGGGAAGAGGATCTGGAAGATCCGAACGAAGGAAAGATTCGGGGGGGTCCCCACCAGGGTCATGAGTCCCCCCACCGAACAGGAGTAGGCGATTCCAAGCATCAGGCCTACCGAGAAGGAATGGGTTTGGTCCTTTCCGAACTCGTCCTCGATCTGGAGGATCATGGCCAGGCCGATGGGCACCATCATCACGGCAGTGGCCGTGTTGGAGATCCACATCGAGAGGAACGCCGCCGCCACCATAAACCCCAGGACAATTCGGGTAGGGCCACCCCCAACGGCATGGATTATGGTCAGAGCGATTCGCCTGTGAAGGTTCCACCTCTCCATGGTGAGGGCGATCATGAAGCCCCCTATGAAGAGGACGATGACGTTGTTGAAATAGATCGGCGCGGTTTCCCTTCCGCTGAGGATTCCCAGGAAGGGAAAGAGTACGAGTGGAAGTAGCGCCGTGGCGAAGAGGGGTATGCAGTCGCTCACCCACCAGATTGCCATGAGGAGCGCGACGGCTGCCATTCGACTCGCCGGTCCGTTTCCCGGATCGACAGGAAAGGCCAACAGGACGAGGAAGAGGACTGTTCCGAGCCAAAAGCCAACTCTTTTTCCGGTCCCGCCTGTACGATTCTGGATCGCCATGGCACTCCCGTGATTTCTCTTTGGCGTCGTTTCGTAGGTATCTTGGGCCCAGGGGTGGAAGACGGGCAACCCGTTTCTGGAGGATGCTCCAATGAAAGACCGCGCGGTTTACGAAGAAAGAACAGGATGGCCCTGGTGGGTACATCCACTGATTCTCCTTACGCTGATTGCCGCTGTGATTCCGCTTTGGGAGTTCTCCAAAGGGAACATCGGGAATGGGCCGGATGACATGCCCTTGTGGGGAGCAGCCCTGATGTTCGCCATCGGAGTGGGCCTTCCCGTCAGCATTTACTCCCTCATGGGACAGCTTCGGACCCGAATCATGTCGGAGGGCATCGATATCCGGTGGGGATTCCTCGAGATCATCAAGAAGACGATCCCGTTCTCACAGATACAGAAAGCCGAGGCGGTGACGTACTCCCCCATCGGGGAGTTCGGTGGTTGGGGGATCCGGGTCGGAGCGAAGAAGAAGAAAGCCTGGACCATTGGCGGGAACCGGGCCCTTGTGCTACACCTGACCGACGGGACACGCTTTTACCTGGGGTCGGAGAAACCGGAGCGGATGCTCCAATGGATAACCTCTGCGGCAAAAAGGAGTGAGGAATGAGGCGGGACATGGAACCCAGGCCCCCCTCGGCATCCGAGGTGGTGTCGTCCGAGTTGATGATGCCGCACCAGGTGAACAACCATGGCCACGTATTCGGCGGAGTGATCCTATCCATCGTGGACCGGGTGGCCGGCGTGGTGTCCATGAGGCATGCAGGGGTTCCTTGCGTCACCGTCTCCTTCGACCGTGTGGACTTCAAGGAGCCCATCTTTACCGGTGAAGTGGTGACTGTGAGGGCCCAGGTGAACTTTGTCGGCACGACTTCGATGGAGATTGGAGTTCGGGTGGAAGCCGAGAATCCCTTTACCCGGGAAGCCCGCCACACCAATTCTTGTTACCTCACCTTCGTAGCCATCGACGCCGATCACCGGCCTGTCCCGGTGCCGCCGCTGAAGCTGGTATCCGAAGAGGACGAGAGGCGTTTTCTCGAGGGCGAAAAGCGTCGTGCCGCCCGGATCGCCCTCGCTCGGGAGTTGGAAGACACCTGACCATGCGAGCAGTTACGTTCGATGTCTCCGTTCCTCGGTACCTCCTAACCAAGAGCCTGGGTCGGTATTCTTCGGCGTTCACATACGGAGCCCTGAGTGGTCTCCAACTCCGGGACGTTCCCGAGCCGACCCTGCCTGGGCCCGACTGGGTGCGTCTGGAGGTGATCCTTGCCGGAATCTGCGGGTCCGACATCGGGAACATCACGTACTCCGCCAGCCCCATCATGGAGCCCTTCGGGTCCTTCCCAGCGGTTTTGGGTCATGAGATTCTGGCCAGGGTAGCGGAGGTGGGTTCGGAGGTCACCAGGGTCCAGGTAGGGGAGAGGGTGGTGGTGGAGCCCACCCTCTCTTGTACCGTGCGGGGTTATAAGGACTACCGGTGCCCGTCTTGCGAGATGGGCCGGCACGGCACCTGTGAACAAGCGGGGGAGGAGGGACCGCTCCAGGTCGCCGGTGCCCCCATGAGTCCCGGGACCACCATCGGATACCATAGAGATCTTCCGGGTGGTTGGGGTGAAACCCTGGTCGCGCATGAGACCCAACTGTTTTCCGTTCCCGATGAGCTGGACGACCGAACGGCGGTACTCACCGAGCCTCTGGCCATCGGGATCCACGCGGTCCTGAATGCTGCTCCACGACGGGGCGAACCGGCTCTGGTCATTGGCAGTGGCCCTATTGCCATGGCCACGCTCTGGGCCCTGAGGTCTCTAGGTTTTGGGGGGGACCTGGTGGTACAGGCCAAGCGGAAGAAAGAGGTCGATCTTGCGATGGCCCTTGGTGCGAGCCAGGTGGTTCACCCAGGCATGGAGGCCCGCCAGGCCCTCATCCACACGGGAGCCATGGCTTACCAACCGCTGGCCGGGCCGGAGGTCTATTCAGGAGGAGGGTTCCCCCTCATCTACGATTGTGTAGGGAGTCCCGCGAGCCTCGATCAGGCCCTGCGGTTCGCCTCCCCCCGGGGCCGCATCGTCGTCCTGGGGTGCTCGGCCCAGATCCGAAAACTCGACCTGACCCTCCTTTGGGCCCGGGAGCTGAGAGTCCAGGGGTTCTTGTGTTATGGGAGGGAAGATTGGGACGGGAACGAACTACACACCTTTGAGGTCACAAGGGAGCTTCTTCTTCGGAAGCCCTTACCCATCGATCGGTTCGTGACCCATATCTTCCCGCTGGACCAATACCAGGAGGCGTTGAAGGCGGCGGCGAATCGGCGCCGAAGTGGGGCCATGAAGGTTGTGTTGCAGCCCTGAGGCAAGGGCGGACTAGTTGGCGCCGTTGCTAATCAGTCGTCCCTGGCGCCCGCTCGCTTCGTTCTTTCTTGATGGCTTCCTGAAGTGCGTCGAAGGCGAGAAGAGCGCACTTGATGCGTACGGGAAACTTGCTCACTCCCTGAAGGGCCCGAAGGTCACCCATAGAACGGTCTCTCGCCGCTTCCTCGTCTCCGTGCATCATCGCCGTGAACCGCTCGGCGACGCCCTCTGCTTCCGACAGCTCCCTGCCCTTGATGAGGTTGGTCATCATGGACACGGCGGCCTGGGAGATTGAACACCCCTGCCCGACGTGACGGGCCTCCACGATCTTGTCGCCCTCGATCTGGAGTTGGAGTCGGATCTCGTCTCCACAGACCGGATTGGCCATGTGGATCTCCACCGTCTTTTCGGGCAGTTCCCCCTTGTTCCGGGGCTTCCGGTAGTGGTCGAGGATGAGCTCCTGGTAAAGCGAGTTGAGGTTCAGGTCCGACATGGTTGGTGTTATCTCCCGAAGATTCCCTGCACGACCCGAAGTCCCTCGAACAAGCGGTCCACGTCGTCGGTGGTGTTGTACATGGAGAAGGATGCTCGCGTTGTGGCGGCAACCCCCAGGTGCTTCATTACGAGCTGGGCGCAATGGTGTCCGGCCCGGATGGCGACGCCCTCCGAGTCGAGGATCGTCGCGATGTCGTGGGGGTGAGCGTCCCCCAGGGCGAACGAGATGACACCCGACCGCTCTCCCAGGGTTTTGGGACCGTACACCGTCAGGTCCTTCAGCTCTCCCATCCGATCGAGGGCGTATCGAAGGAGGCCGGCCTCATGCTCCTGGATACCGTCGTACCCGACCTTTTCCATGAAGTCCACTGCGGCTGCAGCTCCCACCGCGCCGGCGATGTTGGGTGTTCCGGCCTCGAACTTGTGGGGAAGGTCGGCCCAGGTGCTCTCGTCACGGCCCACGAACCCGATCATCTCCCCGCCGCCCTGGTATGGAGACATCTCCTCCAGGATCTCCTTCCGGCCCCAAAGAACCCCCGCTCCGGTTGGGCCGCACATCTTATGGCTGGAGAAGGCGTAGAAGTCCGCACCCAGCGCGGACACGTCGACGTTCATGTGGGGAACGGCCTGGGCTCCGTCGAGAAGGACCAGGGCCCCTTTGGCGTGGGCGGCCTCGATGACCCTTTGCACCGGGTTGACGGTTCCCAACGCGTTCGACACGTGGGTCATGGCCACTAGCTTGGTCCGGTCTGTGAGAAGCTGGTCCAGGTCGTCCAGGATCAGCTTCCCCTCGGCGTCCAACTCGATGTACCTGAGCTTGGCGCCGGTCCGCTTCGCCACCAGTTGCCAGGGCACGATGTTGGAGTGGTGCTCCATGATGGTGAGGAGGACCTCGTCGCCCTCCGTCAACTGGTCCATTCCCCAGGTCGCCGCCACCAGGTTGATGGCCTCGGTGGTCCCACGGGTCCAGACGATCTCAGCCCGGTCCGATGCCCCGAGCCACTCGGCTACCCGCTCCCGAGCGCTCTCGTACGCCACGGTCGCCCGACGACTCAGCTCGTGGATGCCCCTGTGGACGTTGGCGTTGTCTTCCTGGTAGTACCGGGAGAGGACCTCCAGCACGTCCCGGGGTTTCTGGGACGTGGCGGCATTGTCCAGGTAGGTCAGCGGTTTTCCGTTCACCACCTGCTGAAGGATCGGAAACTCGTTCCGGATCTTGTTCACATCGAAGGTTGAAACCGTTTGGTACACTTTGAACCTCAACCCTTCTGTATGTAGACCCCGTCTTCCCGGACCTCGACTGGGAAGGTTTTTATCGGCTTCACCGCCGGAAGGCCCTTGGGTGTGCCCGTGACGATATCGAACCGGGCTCCGTGGTAGGAGCACACGAGGTTGGTCCCCTCCATCTCCCCGTCGGACAGGGGAAGATCCTCGTGGGAACAACGATCCACCGCCGCGTAGAACGTTCCGTCCACGTTGGCGATCACCACGGGGTCGATCCCGACCATCGTTGAACGCAACGACCCCGGAGGGCACTCCTCCAGGGTCGCTACCTTGATCCATTCTGCCATTGTAATCCTCAGACCTGTCGGAGTTTCTCCTCGATGACGTTGGTAACTTTCTCCACCACGCCGCCAAGGGGCAACCTGGAGAGGACTTCGCCCAGGAATCCCAGGACCACGAGCCGCTCCGCCTGTTCCCGGGTCAGCCCTCTGCTCATGAGGTAGAATCGGGACTCCGCGTCGAGCTGGCCAACCGTGGCGCCATGCGAACAGCGGACGTCGTCGGCTTCGATTTCCAGGTTTGGAAGAGAGTCCGCACGGGCGTTGTCAGAGAGCAGGAGGTTCCGATTGGTCTGGTATGCGTCGGTCTTCTGGGCCTTCGGATGAACTTTGATAATGCCCCGGAACACCGAGCGGGACTCGTTGTCCAAAGCTCCTTTGTAAAGGAGGTCGCTGGATGTGTTGGGGGCCACGTGGTCCTGGCTGGTGTTGTGATCGAAATGCTGGGAGTCGTCCCCGAAGTAGAGCCCCAGCATATCCGAGTTGGCGCCCGGCCCCAGAAGCTGCGCGTTCAGGTCCACCCGGGCGGTGGATGCGCCCATGCTCACATTCAGCGTGTCCAGTGTGGAGTCCCGTTGGGCAAGGGTCCGTTGGGACGACTGGTAGAAAGCACCGTGCCCCAGGCGCTGAAGGGAAACGTACTGGACCTGGGCCCCGTCTTTTGCCATCACCTCCACCGCGTCCGAAACCAGGGTCTGGGCCTCAAGGTCTTCGGAGAGAATCTCGTCAACCAGGGATACCTGGCTTCCGGGATCTGCGATCACCAGAGTCCGGGAGAAGATGGCTACGCCCGGTTGCGAGACCCAACGGGTGACCCGGATGGGCAGGTTCAGGCGGACTCCCTGGGGCACATGAAGTAGAATCCCATCGGTCCACAGGGAGGCATTCAGGGCCTCGAACTTTCCCGACTCAGGGGGGAGGGCTTCTGTTGCCAGGTACTCCTGCAGGAGCTCAGGGTGGGAATCCATGGCCCTTCGCAGGGAGGTCAGGACCACCCCTTTGTGATGAAGGGTTTCATCCAGATCGATGTGGAAGACGATCCCGTCGATCTCCCAGACATGGCCTGCGGCGGCTCGGTCGGCCGTCATCGCGTCCTGCAGGCCCTCGGGACATGCACCAAAGTCGTCGGCGCATTCCGTCACGTCGGGCCATGAAAGGGAGTCGAGATCCAGCTTCTCTCTCAGGTCCGTATACCGCCACTCCTCCAGCTCGGTCGTGGGCATGGGTGTCGTCTCGTAGACTTCCCAAGCTTGTATCCGTCGCTCCTTGAGCCATGCCGGCTCCGGCGCTGCGTAAGCCTCGACTTTCTTGCGGTTGAGGGTTTCCGTGACGCCTTCCGGAGCCATGGTCGTCGTGTCCATTGCCGTGGATTCGCTCATGGTTCAGCCCACCGATCCTTCCATCTCGAGGTCGATAAGGCGGTTCAACTCGACGGCATACTCCAGGGGAAGCTCCTTCGCGATGGGCTCGATGAACCCACGAACAATGAGGGCCATGGCCTCTTCCTCGGACATCCCCCGGCTCATGAGGTAGAAGAGCTGCTCCTCACCCACTTTGGAGACCGTCGCTTCATGACCCACGTTGGCGTCCCGCTCGTCGATCTCGATATACGGATAGGTGTCGGTCCTGGAGGTATCGTTGATGAGGAGGGCGTCGCACTCAACGTTTGATTTGGCGTGCTTGGCTCCCTCGTAGACCTTGCAGAGTCCCCGGTACGAGCTTCGCCCCGTCCCTCTGGAAATGGACTTGGAGACGATGGACGATGTGGTTCGGGGAGCGGCGTGGACCACCTTCCCCCCCGTATCGTGGTGTTGCCCATTTCCGGCGTAGGCGATGGAGAGAATCTCTCCGTGGGCGCCCTCTCCCACGAGGAAGCACGAGGGATACTTCATCGTGAGCTTGGAGCCCAGGTTCCCGTCCAGCCACTCCATGCTGGCGTTTTCGTGAACCAGCGCCCTCTGGGTCACGAGGTTGTACATGTTGTTGGACCAGTTCTGAATGGTAGTGTATCGGAAGCGCGCGTTCTTATGGACGATGATCTCGATGACGCCCGAGTGGAACGACTCGGTAGAATAAACCGGCGCCGTGCAGCCCTCGATGTAATGGGCGTGGGAGCCCTCGTCGGCGATGATGAGAGTCCGTTCGAACTGGCCCATCCTTTCCTGGTTCACACGGAAGTAGGCCTGAAGGGGCGTTTTGAGTTCCACTCCCTTGGGGATGTATACAAAGGAACCACCGGACCATACCGCCGAGTTCATGGCTGCGAACTTGTTGTCCTGGGAAGGGATCACAGTTCCGAAGTATTCTCGGAACAGTTCAGGATGGTTCTTTAATCCCTCCTCGATGGAGTCGAAGATGACGCCCTGGTCCTCCCACTCCTTCTTCAAAGAATGGTAGACCATCTCCGATTCGTACTGGGCGCCAACCCCAGCCAGGATTTTCTGCTCGGCTTCGGGGATGCCCAACCGTTCGAAGGTGGTCTTGATATCTTCGGGGACGTCGTCCCAGGAGTGTTCCATCTTCTCTTGGGGCCGGACGTAGAAGTAGATCTCGCCCAGGACCCGTTCCAGATCGCTCAGGTCTCCGCCCCACGTGGGCATGGGTTTGGAGTTGTAGATCTCCAGGCCCTTGAGGCGGAACTTCAGCATCCACTCCGGCTCGTTTTTCTGAGCTGAGATCTGGCGGACCACTTCCTCCGAGAGCCCTTTTTGGGTTCGGAAGATGTGCTTCTCTTCATCGACAAACCCGTATTTGTATTCTTCTAGACCGAGGTCCTGGAGGGATTCGTTATCCGGCATAGGTAAAGCTTCCTAAGGAGCGTGTTCGTTTGTTGACGTTGGGCCAAGGATGGCTCAGGCGGTCTCGAACTCACGGTAGTCGGCGTACCCCACCTCTTCCAACTCGAGGGCCACTTCCGGTCCACCGGTTTTTACGATTCTCCCGTCGACCATGACGTGGACGACGTCGGGCTTGATGTAGTTCAAGAGCCGCTGGTAGTGGGTGATGAGGAGGACGCCCATCTGGGGGTTCTCTTCGGTAAGGGCGTTGACTCCGTGGGCTACCACTTGAAGGGCATCGATGTCAAGGCCGGAATCGGTCTCGTCCATGAGGGCCATGGAGGGCTTCAGCATGGCCATCTGGAGGATCTCGTTCCGCTTCTTCTCACCCCCGCTGAACCCGTCGTTAACTGGGCGCTCCGCAAACGTCGGATCCATGTCCAGGAGCTTCATTCGGTCCAATAGCTCGTCCTGAAAGTCGAAGAGGTCCAACTCCTCGCCTTCGGGCAGGTGGGCCTGCTTGGCGGTCCTCATGAAATTGGCGATGGAAACGCCGGGAATCTCCACTGGATACTGGAAGGCCAGGAAGAGCCCTGCCTGTGAGCGTTCGTCCGGCTCCATCTCGAGGATATCTTCCCCCCTGAAGGTCACCGTCCCGTCCGTAACCTCATACTCGGGGTGGCCGGCGATGACTTTGGCCAGGGTGCTTTTCCCGGATCCGTTGGGGCCCATGATGGCATGGACTTCCCCTGCTGGGATGTCCAGGTCCAGGCCGTGGAGGATCTCCGTACCCTCTTCCGCCACTTTGGCATGGAGGTTCCTGATCTGAAGGACGGGGGCGTCGCTCATCCGATTATTCACTGTTGTTGGGCCGTTCGTCACCCCCTGAAGGGTCACGACAGCCGGTTATCGAGAATGATTCTCAGTTTCATAAAGCTAAGGATCACTTTCCACGAGTCAAGGGTGAAAGGAGCCGAAAGCCCGTATATTCCAAGAGTTTTCGCCCCCTCCATGGACCCTTGGGCCGGGGCGGGATGAAGGGATACCCCGGTTGGTCGAAGGTGTTCGCATACAGTCCGTCCTGCTGGGTTGGTACTTAGCCTGGGAAAACTAACCCGTTTCGCCTGCCCAGGTGAGGGTTTCAGCGCCGAGCGACGGCCTGGACGACCTGGTCGATTCCAGCCCGGACCACGCCGGAGGGAAGGCCCGACCCGTTGGTGAGCACACTGAAGATCAGCTCACGGCCTGAACCGGTCAGTAGATATCCGCTCAGGGAGTTCACGTGATTGATGGTTCCGGTCTTGGCAAACACCCGATCCTCGAGTGGAAGGAGGCGCCTCCTCAGGGTGCCCGGGTCCTCGCCGGGACTGGCCAGGGCGTCTCGGAAGATGCCGGCGTGGGGAGATCGTCTCATGAACTCGAAGATTCGGACGAGGGCCCTTGGAGTCAGGAGATTGTATGCGGACAGTCCCGATCCGTCCTGGTAGAAAATGTCCAGGGAGTCGACGCCCACTTGATCGGTGAGGAACTCGGACTCGATCCTGAATCCCTCTCTCCAGCTCCCTTCCTCCCCACGCGTGGCCCCGAGAGTTTTCACCAGTTGTTCCGTCATCCAGTTCTTGCTTGGCTCCAGGATGGCTTTGATGATCTCCGACATAGGTGGGGAGCGAAGGCCCGTGAGTCGGAAAGATCCTGGACAGGCCACCCCGAGGGGTTCCTTTCCTCCGGTGGTGCAGCTTCCGTCTCCCACGGGATCGCCTTCGTCCCAGGCGATTCTCACCCCCCCCTCCACCGCGATTCCCTTCCGCTCCAGCGCAGTGAGAAGGGCTGCGG